>DASZPI010000734.1:0-9822 GCA_035550355.1 Pirellulales bacterium | reverse complement strand
GCAACTCCTCCGGCCCCCTCGTTGCTGAGCCCCCGCCCGCGTACCGCGCCGTCCGCGGCGCGGCCGGTGCATCGCCGCAGCCGCTGGCCGTTGGTGCTGCTGCTGGTGCTGGTCAGCGGCGGGGCCGCCGCCTGGGCCGGTTCGAGTCGCTTGCGAGACTATTTTCACACCGCCGACTCGCTGCACCTGATGACCGAGCGGCCGGTGCGCGAAGACCTGATCGTCACGGTCACCGAAGACGGCAACGTCGAAAGCGCCAGCAACATTGATATCAAATGCCATGTCGCCGGCGGCAGCACCATTTTGTGGATCGTCCCTGACGGCACGGTGGTCAACAAGGGCGACGTCCTGGTAAAGCTCGACAGCGCGAGCATCGAAGACCAGATCAACGCCCAGCGCATCGTGCTCGAACGAGCCGTGGCCGCGCGGATTCAGGCCGAGAAGGAGTTTTCGGCCGCCAAGATCGGCGTGCAAGAGTATGTCGAAGGCACCTACCTGAAGGAGATGCAGCTGATCGAGGCGCAGATCACCGTAGCGATGGAAAACCTGCGCAGCGCCGAAAACTCGCATCAACACACGTCGCGCCTGGCGCGCAAAGGTTACGTCACGCCGCTGCAACTCGATGCCCAAAAGTTCGCCGTCGAACGCGCGAAGCTCGACCTGGAAACCGCGCAGGTGGCGAAGAACGTGCTCGAAAAATTCACGCGCGCCAAAGTGCTCGAAGACCTGGAAAGCCTGCGCGACACCGCCGAGGCGCGGATGCGCAGCGAACAGGCCGCCTGCGAGCTCGAGCAAAGCCGGCTCAAGCGATTGATGACGCAAATGGAACAGTGCACGATCACCGCTCCCCAGGACGGCATGGTCGTGTACGCCAACGAAATGAGCAGCAGCCGCAGCGGCAGCTCCGGGGTGAAGATCGAAGAAGGGGCGATGGTCCGCGACCAGCAAACGATTCTGCGTGTTCCCGATTTGGCACAGATGAAAGTGCGGACCCTGGTGCACGAGTCGAAGGTCGATACGCTCGCGCCCGGCATGCGGGCCGAGATCATCATTCAAGACCGCCACTTCCGCGGCGAGGTGCAGTCGATCGCCAATCAACCCGAGCCGACCAGCTTCTTCTCCTCCAGTGTCAAAGAGTACGCCACCAACGTGCGGATCGACGGCGAGCCCGAAGGCTTGAAGCCCGGCATGACCGCCGAGGTGGAAATCCTGGTGGCCAATGTCAAGAATGTGCTCTCGGTGCCGGTGCAGGCAGTCGTCGAGCAGCGCGGCAAGTTCTACGCCTGGGTCGCCAAGGGCGATCACGTCGAGCGCCGTCCGGTGGTGATTGGCGTGACGAACAACACGCGCATCGAGGTGAAAGACGGCCTCAGCGAAGCCGATGACGTGGTGCTCAATCCGCGGGCGGTGATCCCGGCGGCTCGCGAAGACCTGGTCAGCGAGGAGCATGTCGACATTGCCAAGAAGTTTGGCAAATCGAAGGCCCAGGCGCAGGTGGCTGCCGCACTGTCGGCGGCCAAGGGCCCGACGACAACCAAGAGTGCGCCGAGCAAGAGTGCGCCGACCAGCAAGCCCGCCGGTCCACCGTCGTTCTCCGCGCTCGATGCCAACCACGACGGCAAGATCACCACCGACGAAATGCCGGAACGGATGCGCGGCTTTGCCGGCCAAATGGACGCCAACGGCGACGGCGGCGTCGATTCCAAGGAGTTCGCCGCGGTGCAGGCGCGGATGCAGCAAAGTCGGACTGGTGGAGCCGCGCCGCCGGCCCCCTCGGCACCGGGACGCTGAGCCGCACAAGCGGATAGCCGAAAGCCGAGAGCGGGTGGCCAGCGAATGCGCCGTCCGCTTTCCGCTTTCGGCTTTCCGCTTTACAGTGGTCATTGATTGTTCGGCATTCATCGATTCTCCGCCATGCTCGCTCGCTGGCTGCAAACCTTCCGCCTCGGCCTCAAAAGCCTGCTGCTGCACAAGCTGCGGTCGGGCCTCGCCGTGTTGGGCATTCTCATCGGCGTCACCGCCGTCATCTGGCTGGTGGCGATGGGCGAAGGCGTCAGCTACCAGGCGCAGGAACAGATCAAGGAGCTCGGCGCCAAGAACATCATCGTGCGCAGCATTAAGCCGCCGATCGACTCGTCGCGCGCGGCGGCGAGCATGTTCGTCGAGTACGGCCTGCTGCGTGACGATTACGAACGCATTCTGCACAACATTCCCACCATTAAGCAGGCCGTGCCGCTGCGCGAGCTGCACAAGGAGGGTCGCTACCAATCGAACGTGGCCGACATTCGCCTGGTGGGGTGCACACCCGAGTATCTCGCACTGAACAACCTGCACCTGGCGCACGGCCGCTTCCTCAGCGATCGCGACCTCAATCGCCGCGATAACGTCTGCGTGCTCGGCTACGACACCGCCCGCACGCTGTTCCCCTACGAAGACCCGCTCGGCAAGAACATCCAGATCGACAAGGACTTTTACGTTGTCATTGGCGAGACCCAGCAACGAGAAGCCACCGGCGGCATCGGTGGCAGTTTCTCGGGTCAGGACTTCAACCAGGATGTGTACATCCCGCTCACCACGCTGCGGTCCCGCATCGGCGACCAGGTGATGACCAGTCGCGGCGGCAGCCGTGAGGGCGAGATCGTGCAGCTCAGCCAGATCACGGTCACGGTCGGCGACATCGAGGAGGTGGACGAGACCGCCGACATTATCCGCGCGCTGCTCGAGCGTTACCATCGCGACACCGATTACGCCGTGATTGTTCCCAAGGAACTGCTGCGCCAGGCCGAGGTCACGCGAATCATGTTCAATGTGTTGCTGATTTTGATTGCGGGAATCGCGTTGGTCGTCGGCGGCATCGGCATCATGAACATCATGCTGGCCACCGTTACCGAGCGGACCCGCGAGATCGGCATCCGCCGCGCCTTGGGCGCCAAGCAACGCGATATTGTCGAGCAATTCCTGACCGAAACAATCGTACTTTCGGCCACCGGTGGAGGTCTGGGCGTACTGTTCGGCTTCGGCTGCAGGCCGGTGGTGCAACTCGTACGCAGCGGGCTCGAAACGTTCCTGCCCGATGTGATGACCGCGCTACCGACGAACATCCGCGGTCTCGAGCCGCGCATCGCGCCATGGTCGATCTTCGCGGCGTTTCTGATTTCGGTTGCCGTCGGCGTGGTGTTCGGCCTGTACCCGGCGCGCCGCGCCGCGCAGATGGACCCGATCGAAGCGCTGCGTCACGAATGACATCGCTTGTCGGGCTCATGGGCCCTCAACATGCGAACCCTCCCGCCCGCCGGGCATTAGTCGTATAATGCGGCGTCCCGGCCGAGCTGCGGCCGATTCGTTGTCGATCGATTCCAAACCGCAGGAGACGCTCGCTGTGACCGCCGCCGCCATCGACAGCAACGTGCTCGTCACGACCGAGTGGGTTGCGCAACATCGCACCGACGCGAACCTGCGGATCGTCGAGTCCGACGAGGACGTGCTACTGTACGAGTTGGGGCACATCGAAGGGGCCGTGAAGATCGACTGGCACACCGACTTGCAAGACTCGGTGGTCCGCGATTACATCGGCAAGCAAGCGCTCGAAGAACTCTGTGCCTCGAAAGGGATCGCCAACGACACGACGGTCGTATTCTACGGCGACAAAAGCAACTGGTGGGCCGCGTACGCTTTCTGGGTGTTCAAGCTGTACGGGCACGAGAAGTGCCTGCTGATGGATGGCGGCCGCAAGCGCTGGGAGCTCGATGCCCGGCCCTACGCCAAGGGACCCGAGCCGCAGTACCCGCGCACCAAGTACAAGGCCAAGGACCCCGATCCGACGATCCGCGCCTTTCGCGACGAGGTGCTCCAGCATCAATCGGCTCAGAAGCCGTTGATCGACGTCCGCTCGCCGGGCGAGTTTACCGGCCAGATGCTCCACATGCCCGACTATCCGCAGGAAGGCGCGTTGCGCGGCGGGCACATTCCCGGCGCGGTCAACATTCCCTGGGCGCGAGCCGTCAACGACGACGGCACGTTCAAGTCGCGCTCGGAGCTGGAGCAACTGTACTGCGGCGAAGCGAAGCTGCGGCGCAATGCTGAAGACATCATCGCCTATTGCCGGATCGGCGAGCGTTCGAGCCATACCTGGTTCGCGCTGAAGTATCTGCTGGGCTTCGATCGTGTGAAGAACTACGACGGTTCGTGGACCGAGTGGGGCAACCTCGTGGGCGTGCCGGTGGCGAAGGGTCCGTAGGCGCATAGGTGCGGTGACCTGATGTCGGCCCAAGAGCGCATTGCCGAGCTGATCGACGACTTTGCCGATGCCGATGTGCGCGAGCGCCAGCAGATGTTGCTCGACTTCGCGCGCCGCGAACTGCCGCTGCCCGAGCGGCTCAAGGCCCATCGGCCCGACGACGATCACCGGATCGACGAGTGCATGACGCCGGTGTTCTTGTGGGTCGAGCTCGACAGGTCGACGGACGAACGTGGCCGCGTGGCGCTGTACGGCGAGGTCTCGCCCGAAGGGCCGACCGCGCGGGGCTTCGTCGCTTTGTTGATCGACGCCTTCACCGGCGCCACGCCCGACGACGCGCTCGCCACGCCCACCGACCTGATCCAGCAACTGCGCTTGCCCGAGGCGCTGGGCATGAACCGCATGCGCGGCCTGCATGCCATCCACAGCCGTGTGCGCCGACAAATCGCCCAGGCGGCAGGTGGGACTGCGAAGCATTGATTGCATGGAAACTGAGTTCATTGCCTGGCTACGCTCGCGCGTGCCCCACGGACGCGGCATCGTGGTTGGCGCCGGCGACGACGCGGCAGTGCTCAACCTGGCGCCCGGACCGGTGACGCTCGCCACGGTTGACATGCTCACCGACGGCGTCGATTTTCGCCTCGGCGAGGTCGATCCGCACCGTGTTGGCCGCAAGGCGCTGGCAGTGAACCTGAGCGACATTGCCGCGATGGCCGGACGACCGACCGCGGCGCTCATCTCGGTGGCGTTGCCACGCAACGGCGCGGCGGAACTTGCACGCGCGCTGTACGAAGGGATTGCACCGCTGGCCGAGAAGTACGGCGTCGCCATCGCCGGCGGCGACACCAACACTTGGGATGGCTCGCTAGTCATTAGCGTTACCTTGTTGGGCGAGGCGACGGGTCGCGGTCCACTGCTGCGCAGCGGAGCGAAGCCTGGCGATGCGATCCTGGTTACCGGTTCGTTCGGCGGCAGCATTCTGGGCCATCATTTCGATTTCGAGCCGCGCGTGGCCGAGGCGATGCTGCTGCACGAGCGCTACACGCTGCATGCCGGCATGGATGTGAGCGATGGCTTGTCGGTCGACCTGGCGAAACTCGCGGCCGAGAGCCATGTCGGCGCCGAGTTGGAGCTGAGCACGATTCCCATCTCGTCCGCCGCGCACACCTTGGCGGCGCGCGACGGCCGTTCGGCACTGGACCACGCGCTGAGCGACGGCGAGGATTTCGAGTTGATCGTGGCCGCCGCGCCGGACGTGGCGGAGCGCATCGAACGCGAACAGCCGTTGGCGATTCCGGTGACGCGCATCGGCCGGTTCACGGCCGACGGCGGCTTGTGGAGCATCGACAACGACGGCATGCGCAAGCCGCTCACCCCGCGCGGCTGGGAACATTGACCGTTCGCCCCTGGCGAGTCGGCCGGGGCCAAGGCTAGGTACGCCTCATGGATCAACTCATCTTCAACGCTCCCGACGAGGCCGCCACCGAGCGGTTGGCCCGGGCATTGGCCGAAGTGTTGCCGCCGTCGGCGGTCGTCGCCTTGAACGGTCCGCTGGGCGCTGGCAAAACGCGGTTCGTGCAAGGCCTTGCCGCCGCCGCCGGCGTGCTCCCAGGCATGGTCACCAGCCCCACGTTCGTGCTGGTGCAGGAATACGCTGGCCGGCAGCCGATCTATCATTTCGACTTGTACCGCCTGCGCGACGAGGACGAGTTCCTCGAGCTTGCGCCCGACGAGTACTTCGGTCGCGGCGGCTGGTCGCTGGTCGAATGGGGCGAGCGGTTCGAACGCCTGCTGCCCGACGAGCGCCTCGACATCACCATCGAACCGACCGGCCCCACCTCGCGAAAGTTTATCCTTGCGCCGCATGGTCGGGCTTACAAAGCGTCGCTCGAAGCGCTGGCCGCGCTCGAGTAACGTGCCGCATGCTTTGCGCGTCGCGCAAGCGTGTCTGCTTCGGTGCTTTCCGCAGCTTCAGCGATGCGGCACCAGCACCGTGTACTCGTACGCCAGCGTCCGCTCCTCGCCCGCAGCAATGGCAAGGTTCCACTTCAGCTCCGATCGCCGGTTGATGGTGTAGACCCCTTCTTCGCGCAGTGTCACCGTCGGATCGGCGTCGGCGCGGACGAGATCGCCGGAAAACTGACGACGAATCGAAATCTTGATTTCTTCATTGCGGTGATTATTGATCGCCAGTTCGCCTTTCACCTTCGCGCGGTGATACACGTTGCCGGCGATGTACACCTCCGGCCGAGCGACGGCGCGCTGCTCGCCTTCGCCGGCATCTTCGTACTCGACGGCGCGCGTGCGCACGCTGAGGGCTTTCGTGATCCGCACGGTTGTTTGTTCACCGGCGTTGACCCACGTGCTGACCTGCTGGCCGGCGAACGCCCGCTGGTTGGTAATCAGCGCCGGCGCGGTGGTCATGGCGAACGGGAATGGGTTTTTGAAGCGAATCGCATCCCACGCAACGTCCTCATCATCGCGGTTGCCGCTGCGATCGCGACGGATGATTGCTCCGGTTTCGGTGCGCGTGTCTGGCACGATCCATTCGACGATTTGCTCGAACGGAGCTTTGGCCACGGCCGTGGGCAGCGCCAACGCCTCGCCGCGGGCCAGGCTGCGCCGGCCGATCGACTGGAAGTGCATGTCGACCCCTTCGCCGGTCGGAGTCGCTGACAGCTCGTCGTCGTTGCCGAACCCGTTTCCGGCGACGGCATTGTTGCTGATGACCATCTGCTGCGTGACGGGCGACGATCGCCCTGGTGCCGAGCCGGTCGCCAGCTCGCGAAAAAACTGCGGCCAACTCGTATTCAGCGATAGCGGCGAGGTGACGTTTTGCATCGCGATATTCGGAAAACCACTGATCAACTGCAAGTCGGCGTCGGCGAACGACTCGAGTTCGTTTTTGACGACCGCCTGTTGCTCGATTTCCAACTCGCTGGACTGCATGTCCAGGCGGTAGCTCGCCGCCCACGCGATGCCGCGCGTCAGGTAACTGATGCGAACATCATGCGACCCCGCGCCTTCGGTCACGGTCAGCAACAACACGGGCTGCCGCTTCTTCGGCCGCTTGGCGGCGCGGTCGGATTTGATGTGCGCGATCAGCGACGTATCAGTGTACGAGCGTCCTTCGGATGTTTCGAGGACCAGGTACTTGCGCTCGGGATTCGATCGAGACCCAAGTCGATCGGCAAATGGATCGGTGGAGGGTTCGCTGCCTTGCGGCCTGGTCTTCGCTTCCACCACCTTGCCGGTAATCGGTGGCACGCTCGCATCGCGCAGAAACACCGTGACGGTTGCACCGGCAAGTTCACGCTGAAGATCACCAAGCGATTCGGCATCGGTCGCTCGATCGACTTCGCGCCACGTTGTCGAAGCAACGATCGGCACGTCGGCCGCGATCCAGAAGGTGCCGTGGATCGGCTCGATCGCGTCTTCAATCCGATACGTGCCCGGGCCGGGCAAGGTGACCTCGCGATGAACGATCGCCAAGCCGTTCTTAAACAACGCGAGCGTGCTGATCCGCGTCGAGACGAGCGTCTCGTCGGCCAATGCCGATCCGGCGCACAGCACGATTCCAATCACTACGAGCGTGCGAATCATGGTTCTGCCTCCAAAGCGTTGGCTTACAGAATAAACCGGCTCAGGTCCTCGTCCTCGACGACTTGCCGCAAACGCTCGGCGACATAGGCGGCGTCGATCCTGCGCGGGCCCTTGGGCAAGTCGGGAGCGTCGAAACTCAGATCCTCGGCCACGCGCTCGATGATCGTGTATAGCCGGCGGGCGCCGATGTTCTGCGTGGTTTGATTCACGCGGAATGCGTATTCGGCCAGCGCTTCGATCGCGTCGGGCGTGAATTCGATCTGCAAGCCTTCGGTCTCCAACAGCGCTGCGTACTGCTTGGTGAGCGCGCTCTTCGGCTCGGTGAGAATGCGGACGAAGTCGTCTTTGGTCAGGTTGTTCAGCTCGACGCGAATCGGGAATCGGCCTTGCAACTCGGGCATCAGGTCGCTGGGCTGGGCGCGGTGAAATGCGCCGGCGGCGATGAACAATACGTGGTCGGTCTTTACGTGCCCATAACGGGTTTGCACCGTCGTGCCTTCGACGATCGGCAGCAGATCGCGCTGCACTCCCTGGCGCGAAACATCGGCCCCCTTGGTGTTTTCGCTCGCCACGACCTTGTCGATCTCGTCGACGAAAATTACGCCATGATTCTCCGCCAGCTCAATCGCGGCCGCGTTCACCTTGTCGGGGCTGATCAGCGATTCGATCTCCTGCTCGAACAACACGCGGCGCGCTTCAGCCACCGACAGCTCGCGGCGGTTCGTGGTCTTGGGCATGATCTTCTCGAGCATCCCCTGCAGGTCCATGTCCATCTGCTCCATCCCCATGCCGGTCATCATCACGGGGGTCACCTTCTGCTCGACGGAGATTTCGACCTTGCGATCGTCGAGCGCCCCGGCGGCGAGCATTTCGCGCATCTTTTCGCGCGTCCGCAGGCGGCGCTGGCGCGCCGGCGCGTCGTCGTCGGCCTCGGGCTCGTCGTCGTCGGCGCTGCCAGCCAGCAGATCGAGCAGGCGTTCTTCGGCACGCCGACGGGCTTCCTCTTCGACATGCTGGCGCTCGGTATCGCGCACCAGCCCGATCGCCGCCTCGACCAGTTCCCGCACCATGCTCTCGACATCTCGGCCGTAGTAGCCCACCTCGGTGTACTTGGTCGCTTCAACCTTGATGAACGGCGCGCCGGTGAGCTTGGCCAGGCGGCGGGCGATTTCGGTCTTACCCACTCCCGTGGGTCCGATCATCAGAATGTTCTTGGGCGAGATTTCGCTGCGCAGCGCTTCGGGCAGTTGCTGCCGCCGCCAGCGGTTGCGGATCGCGATCGCCACGGCCCGCTTGGCCTCGGCCTGGCCAATGATGTGCGCGTCGAGCTCAGCCACGATCTGGCGGGGAGTCAGGTCGCGCACGGCATTTCCTCGACGTGGATGTTGGTGTTCGTGTACACGTCGATGCCAGCAGCAATTTCGAGCGCCGCGTGGACAATCTCTTTGGCCGACAGCGGCGAGTGCCCGACCAGCGCCCGAGCGGCGGCGACGGCGTAGTTGCCTCCCGAGCCGATCCCCAGCACGCCGTCGGTTGGCTGGATCACGTCGCCGTTGCCCGTAATCAGCAGGGTGTGTTTTGCCTCGACCACCGCCAGCAGTGCCTCCAGCCGGCGGAGCATGCGATCGGTCCGCCAATCCTTGGCCAGCTCGGTGGCGGCCCGCACCACGTTGCCGGGAAAGTCTTTGAGCTTGGCTTCGAATCGTTCGAGCAGCGCGAATGCGTCGGCACTCGAGCCCGCAAAGCCGGTGATCACCTTACCGTCGAGCAGACGCCGGATCTTTACCGCGTCGGCCTTCATGATCGAGTTGCCCAGCGACACCTGCCCATCGCCGCCGATCGCCACCATGCCGCGATGGCGAACCGTGAGAATCGTTGTGGAATGCGTTTGCATGCCGCCATTGTTTCGTGAAACGCTGCGCGGTGCCAGAGGGCAAAACGCCGGCGCGCAGCGCGGCCCAGGCGGGCCGCGCTGCGGCTGG
>DASZPI010000733.1:0-3713 GCA_035550355.1 Pirellulales bacterium | reverse complement strand
CGATCGTGGGTGCGATGTCGACGTTGCTGATCTGGCCCAGGCGCGCGCCTTCGCGAATTCCCGGCCCCCAGACGACGCACGTGCCCAGCAAGTCGGCATGCTCGGGCAGATAGCCGTGCGTGCCGCCGATGCTTTCGCGCGCCGTCACCACGTCGTCGCCGGCAATCGAATCGCCGAAGCTGTAGCCGTCGGTCGCGGTGATCCACAAGTCGGCCGCATTGGGATCGGTGGCCAGGGTCGGTTGACCGATCCGCGCAAAATCCGACGGCCCCAGAACCGACTCGACTCCTTCAATCTGCCCCAACTCGGCCGTCAACTGAGTCGCCAGCTCGGTCTTGTTCGCTTCGTCGAGCAGGTACACGGCGCAGCCGCCACCTTGCGAGACGCACCAGGCACGTTTTGTCGCAGGCTGATTGCCTTTCATCTCCACCAGCCCGCGCTGCCGCAGCAGCACGTTCGGCCGAATCTCGCGACGGATGGTGAAGAAGCCGTGATCGCTGCAGACGAAAAACGTGGTCTTGCCCCACCAGGCCGAGCTTTCGATCGCTTCGACCAGGTCGCGCAAACGATCGTCGGCATGGCTCACGGCCCAGTAGGCCTCGGGTGTGCGCGGGCCGTACTTGTGCTCGACATGGTCGACCTCGACGATATGTATCATCAGCAAGTTCGGCCGATGCTCGTGCAACACCTGTCGCGCCATGCGCGTGTACAGCCAGTCGCGCATCACGCCGCCGCCGGGCTCCTTGAACCACTTGGTGGCACGGTCGACCGGTATGCCCGCCGCCAGCAACTCGTCCATCCACGCGCGGGTGCCGTACTGCTGCCAGTCCTCGTAGGTTGGCATGTCGGGCGCGTTGAAGTCGATCGTGCCGGCCGAGCGCGTCATCGGCCAGACGACGCCGGCGGTTTTCAACCCGGCGCGGTGGGCGACGTCGTAAATCGTCGGCACGCGTACGATCTGTTGCTTGCTGTACACCGGGTCGAGAATCAATGCCACGGCGTTGCCGGTCTTGCGGTCGAAAATGTTGTTGCCAATCACCCCGTGCTTGGCCGGAGTGACGCCGGTGACCAGCGTCGTATGATTCGGCCAGGTGACGGTCGGAAACGAGCAGAGCATGCCGTCGGCCCGCGCGCCTTCGGCCGCCAGGCGGCGCAGCGTGGGCATGTCGGCCTGCGGATCGTCGAGGTAGAACCCCGCCAAGCCGTCAATGCTCAGCAGCACCACGCAGCCGTCGGTCAACGGTTCGGCCCGCGCCGATTCGGCCGATAAAGCGACGATGAAGGCGGCAACAAGGAAAAGCGTCTTTTGGCGTGCGCTAGTCATAAAATCTTTCGCGTCAAAATGCGTGCCCACAAGCCTTCTCCCTTCGGGAGAAGGCGCCCGAACGGCGGATCAGGGCGAAGCGGCATCGATGCTGTGTACCCGCTTCGCCCTCACCCGGCCGCCGCTGCGACGACTGCCCTCTCCCAACGGGCGAGGGCCTAACGTATTCATTCGTCATCGGCCGCAACCGGGCGCTCGCGCGGCAGGCGCGAACGAAAATCGCCCAAGCTGTGCCAATAGGTTGTCCGATTCAAGTCGACCTCCGCCACCACGACCGTGCCGAACTCCTCGGCCGCGGCCAGCATTTTGCCCGAGTGATCGTAAATCGCGCTCCGCATCCAACCGTCCGATGCGTCGGCATAGGTGCTGCTGACCAGGTAGATGTGGTTCTCAATCGCACGGGCGGCGGCAAGCGTCGGGTTGCAGCCCCAGACCGGCAGGGCGATGACTTCGGCGCCGCGATTGCTCAGGTGCCGCGCCACCTCGGGAAAGAACGCATCGTAGCAAACCATCATGCCCACGCGGCCAAAGCGCGTTTCGAACACCGGGTACTCGTTGCCGGGCGCCACGCCGCGGGCGACCTCTTCGCGCGGCAGGGTCACCTTGCGGTACTTGCCGACAATCTCGCCCTCGGGACCAATCAGCACCGCGACGTTGTAGATCAACGGTGCGGCGCGTTCGTACAGGCCAACGACAAGGTACAACTTGTGTTGCTTGGCCAACGCGGCAAAGTAATCGGTCGAGGGGCCCGGGATCGGCTCGGCGGCGTCGATCAGGTGCTCGGCCAAACCATTGCCGTAAATCGTGAGCGTTTCGGGCAAGCAGACCAAGTCGGCCTTTTGCCTGGCAGCCTCGGCAATCAGCGGCTCGAATTGCCGGCAATTTTCGGCCGGTGATGTATTGCCTTGGGGCCGATAGTGGATCGTCGCCAGACGTACAAGCCGCGGCGGAGGGGCTGCGGCGGGAGCGAACGTCATGGCGCGCCACACGATTTTCGCACCCTGCGACCAGCGCAGATGCAGCTCGACGCTGGCCCGGGTCGCCGCAGGCGGAACACGGTAGCTTCCCGCGACGGTTGTCCAGCCGTCGACGCTGACCGGGCCATCGAGCGGATGCTCGGCTTGGGCGGTGGGCACTTTGTTCGGCTGGTAGCTTGTGCTCGCAGGCTCGTGCCACTTCACCGGCTTGCCGTGGTCGTCGGACCAAACAATGCGCACATTGGCGGCGCGTCGCGGGACGGCGGCATCGTCGAGCTTGCGCTCGGCGCTGAAGCGATACCAACGGCCCCCTTCGACGGGAAACGTTTTCTGCCAATAGCCGTCGAGCCCCTCGCGGCCGTCGAGCGCGATGGCAAGTTGCGGCGCGCCCTCGACCGTGCGTGCCGAGCACTGCGGGGCGATTTCTTGCCGCGGCGACATGGCCCGCCAACCGTCGATCGGCTCGACATCGCGAATTAGCTCGTCGGCCGATGCACGCTGGATTGCTAATGCAGCATACAAGCATGCGAACCATCGTAACGATTGCATGGCGTGACTCCGCAATCAACCAAGCCGAATCACTTCGCGACTTCGTTCAACAAATCGAGCAGCGTGGCGGTGATTTTGTCCGACGCATTCACTTCCAGGTAGCTGGAACGAGCACGCCAGGTTTCGTAGCCGCCCAGCTCGTGGTGCTTGGGTGTGGGCAGATAGCCGTTGTAACCGTTGGCCAGCTCGATCGTGAACGTTGGCTTGAGCGGGCTGCGCTTTTTAATATCCAAACCGATTTCGACAAACGTCTCGCACGGGCTGGAGACGATCCCCAGCTCGCCGATGCGCATGGCTTGCAGCTTGGCCTGAACGGTGGCGGGATATTTCGACAACAGGATGGTTTCGCGCGCGTAGATTTCGGCTGGAGTTTTGTACGGTGGCGTGAGCCCCGACAAGGTGGCCTGCGCCTGGGCGACGTCGGCGGCACTTGGCAGCCGGACGCCGAGCTCGATTTCGCGCTCGGCAACTTTCAACGGCACCCAGTCGTGGTACTTCGCCCCGGCCAACGCCTTCATCGACGCTTGCGCCACGCTGTCGGCGACGATTTCGATCTGCGAGGGGCCGCCGGTGCTGCGCGGCCGCGGCGTGCGAAAGTTCACATTGTTAATGTCGCCGCTGGTGCCGTTGCTCATGATGCCCACAAAGGCGGGGCGCACGTCGTCGGCTTTCAGCAGGCTGCGCATCCGGTTGGCGTATTCGCCGAAATAATCGGCGCTGAGCGCTTCGTAGCCGCCGACGTAGTGCAACGAATAATTCGCCAGCACGCAAATCGGTCGGCCATCGCGCGCCTGTACCAACAGCAGGCCGATTTCAGGATCGATGGGCCCGGCCGGTTCGATGAGGTTGGGACTGCCCGCCCC
>DASZPI010000732.1:0-24590 GCA_035550355.1 Pirellulales bacterium | reverse complement strand
CCTACGGAGCTGGTTTTTCCAAGAGCACAACACACTCGGCCATCATCGCTTCCTGCCGGCCGACGGGGCCCACGTGTTCGCCGGTCTTGGCCTTGATGCCGACACGATCGGGGTCGACGCCAAGCAGCCGGGCGATGCTCGCGCGCATCGCGGTTTTGTACGCCGAGAGTTTCGGACGCTGGGCGAAGACGATGCAATCGCAGTTCACGATGCTCCAACCTGCTGAGGCCGCACGCTCGACCGCGGCGGCAAGCATTTCGCCCGAATCGCGACCGCGATTGGCGGGATCGGTATCGGGGAACAGCTCGCCGATATCGCCAAGCGACGCGGCCCCCAGGACGGCATCGGTCACGGCATGGAGCAGCACGTCGGCATCGCTGTGGCCGACCAAGCCAAGCTCAAATGGTATTTCGATCCCTGCTAGGCGCAGCGGCCCGCCTGGCGCGAGCCGATGCGTATCGTGACCGATCCCCACACGTGCGGCGAGCGTGACCAAGTCCTCCGAGCAAACCAGCGATTCTCAGAATCGCGCGAATTATAGCGCGTTCGACGATTTCTCACAACGCGGGCCCGAGGCGTCGGTCTTTTGCCTCCGGCGATTGGCCGGGGGCTAACGTTCGCGGGTCCCTCGCCTATAATCATCCAGGCATGGCCATCATCGAGATCGCCGGTCTGGCGAAAAGTTATCGCGTTTATCAAAAGTCCGAGGGGCTGCGCGCGTCGTTGTCGGGCTTGTTTCGCCGACAGTATCGCACGGTGCACGCCGTCTGCGGCATCGACCTGATGGTCGAGGAGGGGCAATTCGTCGCGTTTCTCGGACCCAATGGAGCCGGCAAAACGACCACCCTCAAGCTGCTTTCGGGCGTCATTACTCCCACCGCCGGCGAGGCACGCGTGATGGGGCACATCCCCTGGCTGCGCGAAAATAGCTATCGCCGCCGCTTCGCGCTGGTGATGGGGCAGAAGAACCAACTATGGTGGGACCTGCCGGCACAGGAATCGTTCCGGCTGCATCAACACATTTACCGCATTCCGCCCGAGCGGTTCCGTGCGACGCACGATGAACTGGTCGAGCTGCTGGGCGTGACAAAGCTGCTCGGCCGGCCGGTGCGCGAGCTCAGCCTGGGCGAGCGGATGAAAATGGAGTTGATCGCGGCACTGTTGCACTCGCCTGAAGTGCTGTTTCTCGACGAGCCGACCATCGGGCTCGACGTGGTCGCGCAGCACAATCTTCAGACCTTCCTGCGCGAGTATCAGCAGCGTCGCGGGGTCACAATCTTGCTGACCAGCCACTACATGAAGGACGTTGCGGCCCTGTGCAAGCGCGTGGTTATCATCGCCCACGGGAATATCATGTACGACGGCTCGCTGGCGGGAATCATCGACCGGTTCAGCAGCCATAAGGTGGTGACGTTGCAATTTGCCGGCGACGAGCCTCTGCCGCGCGACCTGGTGCGGTGGGGCGAGGTGCTCGACGAAACGGCACCGCGCGTGAAGTTGCGGATCGAACGCCGCCGCGTGCCCGAGGTGCTGGCTCAGGTGCTCGACCAACATACGATCGAGGACGTGAGCGTCGAAGATCCGCCTCTGGAAGAGGTGATCGCCGAGATGTTCGCCAGCGTCGATGCCGAAGCAGCCGCCGAGCAGGCGCAATTGCAACAGGCCAGCGACGATCGGCGGTGATCCGATGCGCGAAACGGCCAGCCAAGGTCACGCGGATCATTTTCTCGCGGCAACCAACTCGCGCGCCAGGTCGTTCATATGCCGCAGGTCGAGCTTTCCGCTGCCGAGCACGGGGATTTGATCGACCTTATAAAAACTATCGGCCGAGGGAATCCACAAGTTCGGCAGTCCCTGTGCCGCAAGCGCCTTGGTAAGTTCCTGCGGCGACTTGCTCAACTCGGTGTGCAACACCACCAGGCGCTCCCCTTTCCGCGCGTCGGGGACGGCGGTCACGGCAATCGTTAACTCATCGGGGCTCGAGCCGAGCGCCTGCTGCAGCGCTTCTTCGATCCGCAGGTGCGGCACCATCTCGCCGCCCAGCTTCGAGAATCGGCTTTCCCGGCCCGTAATCGTGATGAAGCCGTCGGCATCGATCGACGCCATGTCGCCCGTGTTGTACCATCCGTCGCGCACCACGCGGGCTGTCATCTCGCGCTGATTCAGATAGCCCAGCATGACGTTCGGGCCCGTAACCCAGAGCAGGCCTGGCGTGCCGGTCGGCAACGGCTTGCCGCTCTCGGGATCGCGGACCTCGACACGCACACCAGGCACCGGACGGCCGACGGTCCCCTCTTTGGCGACGACCTTATTCGCTTCGGTCGCGCGTCCGGCGGGAACGTTGACCGAAACTAACGGCGAAAGTTCGGTCGTGCCATAACCTTCGACCGGCCGCACGCCGTACTTTTCTTCAAACGCCTCGCAAAGATCGACGGGCAGTTTCTCGGCGCCCGCGACCGCGACGTCAAGCGCTGCAAAATCTTCTGGCTGGCACCGGCGCAGATACGACCGCAAAAATGTGGGCGCGGTGATAATGATCGTCGCACGCTGCTGGTTGGCGAGTTTGCCCAGGCCATGAGCATCGAGCGGACTGTAGTGATACGCCCCCTTTGGGTTGAGCGTGAGCACAGTCCACATGGTGGTCGTGTAACCGAGCGAATGAAATAGCGGGATCGCGCCCAAGAGCACGTCGTGCGTTTCAAGCCGTACGATGGCGTTGATCGCGTCGACATTCGAGCCGACGTTGCGATGGCTGAGCATGACTCCTTTCGGTTCGCCGGTCGAACCCGAAGTGAAGATCACTGTCACCAGGTCGTCGACGCCCGCCTGGGTCAGCCGCAGCATCCGCTCGAGCACCGGGATCGGCGTTGTAAATGCCTCCGCGCCGGCAATCAATTTGTCGAGCGTCGTGACCCGGTCGCGAAAATCCTCGAGATACACCAGCTCGGCATCCAGCTTTGCCGACAGTTTTTCCATCACCTTGCGGCTAGTGAGCACGTGCTTGATGCCACACTGGCGGATGCACGAGTTCATCACGTCGGCACTGGCGGTAAAGTTCAGATTCACGGCCACCCGGCGATCGAGCGCCAAGGCGGCGTTGCTCAATACGCCGGCGGCCGACGGCGGCAGAATCAGACCGACGAAGCGTTCGTCGTGCGCGAGCACATCGCGGCGCAATACACGCCGCAGCAACAGCGTGCGCAGCAGCACCATGCCGCCACTGAGGTCGGTGCCGGTCGAGTCGGCCAGTTTGGGTTTGAACAGCTGCCGGCGGCACTGCCGCAGCATCCGCCGAGGCAGCGTGAGCGTGCTGGAAAGATTGGCGTCGGATGATGACACGAAGGGAATCCCGCGTTTATTCCCAAATAGGCTTACGCAAACTCCGTTGCCTTACAGGGAGCAGCGCCACAGAATACAGGAGTTGCGACGATTACTCCATCCGGAGCGAACAATGGACTCGGCCCCGCTGCAAATCACGCTGCCCGATTCGATCAAGGAGTTCGTCGAGGCGGAAATGGCCCAGGGCGGATACACCAGCGCGAGCGACTACGTGGCCCAGGTGTTGGCGGAGCTGCGCAAACGCAAGGCGATGGACCGGTTGGAAGCCCTGCTCATCGAAGGACTCAACTCAGAACCTATCGAAGCCACCCCTGAATTCTGGGACGAGCTACAGCGGCGATCCTTGGAACGCCAACAATCGCGTCGGCCGTGATGAAGCACGTCGTCGTTCGTGCACGTGCGCTGGCCGACCTTGAGTCGCTCGCTGCGTTTTTCCACGCAACGAGCGACGAATTGGCGGCTCGCTTTCTTGATGCCGCCAATCGAACGTTCGACTTTCTGTTGAACCACCCGCAGCTTGGACGTCGGTCGAACTTAGCCCACCATCGACTTACCAACATTCGCATCTGGCATGTCGATGGATTTCCAAACCACCTTGTGTTCTACGAACCAAAGAATGACACGATCGAGATCGTGCGAGTCCTTCATGGATCGCGCGATCTCGATGCCGCACTAGGCGAGAGTTAATCATCACGGCGTGAAGTTATCGTCCCGCCGCAAGCCACATGCGAATGCCGCGAGCAAATCGGCGGCGCGATCGATGTCTTCCAGCGAGATCATCTCGACCGGGCTGTGCATGTACCGGTTCGGAATGCTCACAAGCGCCGTGGCCATGCCGCCGCGGCTAACTTGCATTGTGTTCGCGTCGGTACCAGTAGCGCGCCCCGAGACCGCCAATTGGTACGCCATGTTCGCTTCCGTCGCGCAGTGTACCAGGCGATCGACGACGATGGGGTTCATGTTCGGCCCTCGATAAATAACCGGCCCGCCTCCAAGCTTGACGTCCCCTTCTTGCTTCTTGTCGATCGTCGGGCAGTCGGTGGCGTGCGTCACATCGACCGCAATGCCTACTTGCGCATTGACCGTGTAGGCGCTCGTCTGCGCGCCGCGCAGGCCGATTTCTTCCTGCACGGTGCTCACGGCATACAGGCCGCAATCGAGCTTGTGTGCGGCCGCGCGACTAAACGCCTCGACCACCACCCATAGGCCGCATTTGTCGTCCATGGCGGTGGCGTAAGCAAAGCCGTTGCGCATTGGCTGGTAGCGTAGGTCCATCGTGATCGGGTCGCCGATCTTCACAACCGTCAGTGCGTCCTCGCGATCCTTGGCGCCGATGTCGATCCACAGGTCTTTGAGCTTCACCACCTGCTTGCGCTCCTCGTCATTCAGCAGATGGATTGGCTTGCGAGCAATGATGCCAGGAATTGGTCCGCTGGCGCTCCACACGGTCATCCGCTGGCCGATGAGCACCTGCGGATCCCAGCCGCCAATGGTGTTCGCGTACAAGAAGCCTTCGTTGTCGATGTACTGTACGAGCATGCCGATCTGGTCGCAGTGGCCGGCCAGCATCACCCGCAGCGGCGCGTCGGGGTTCTTGACCGCGATCACGTTGCCGTGCAGGTCGGTGGTGATCTGGTCGGCGTGCTCGGCCAGGTACTCGCGAACGTGGTTCTGCACCGGTCGCTCGAAGCCCGAGGGGCTGGGCGTTTCGAGCACGCGTTGCAAGAAGCTCAGAGCGGCAGCGTCCATCGTGAATCGTCCTTTGCGGAAACTTGCAGTGCTGCCATAAGAGCGATCGTTCGCCCGATTCACAAGAGGGACCGCCCGCCAAGATCGTCCCTCGGCCGATCGTTCGGTGGTCGCTTTGGGCCGCGAACGACGAAAATGCCTAAACCTCGGCGTTTACGGTTGCCGAAGACACTCGTGGATAGCTTGATGGTGCTGCCGACCCCGCCTATGATGGCAGGCAGCCGAACTCGGTGCTCCAGGATGACCGGCGGCCCTAGCGGCCGATCTCTATTTTTCGGGTACGACTCGTGCAACACACTCGCGGCCACCATCGCTGTCGCTGTTGTTGTCCGGCCTAGTTGCCGGTCGCCGAGCGTTCGTTTCTTCTCCTGGAGATTCGCTGGTGAGCCGCACTTTTTTTTCGGGTTCTATTGCGCGCCGCGGTTTACGACTGCATCGGCGCGGGAGCATTCAGCCGATGGCAACCGATTTTCGCCGCAAAGAGCAGCTTCCCGAGCTGACCAAGCGGATTGTCGAAACCTACACCGAGCCGGGCAGCGTCAACCACCTGGGCCATTGCCCGCTGCCCAACTATGAAGCGGTGATCGAGATCATTGAGGATCTGAAAGAGATTCTCTATCCCGGCTATCGCCGCCGCGAAGGGCTGCACCTGGGCAATGTGATGTACCACGTCGGCGATCTGATCGACGGCCTGCACGATAAGCTCACGCAACAAATTGGCCGCGCATTGCGGCATGACGCCCGCGTCTCACAGAGCCCCTGCGATTCCGAGGTCGATTTTGAAGCGCTTGGCCAAGCCAAAGCCATTCAATTCCTCGAGCAGATTCCCGAGCTACGCCACGTGCTCGCGCTCGATGTGCAAGCCGCGTTCGAAGGCGATCCGGCGGTACGCCACACCGACGAAATCATTTTCTGCTATCCGGGACTCGAGGCCGTGACGGTTTACCGCCTGGCGCACGTCTTGTGGGAACTGGAAATACCGCTGATCCCGCGGATGATGACCGAGTGGGCCCATAGTAAGACGGGCGTCGATATTCACCCCGGCGCACGCATCGGCCGGTACTTCTTCATCGACCACGGCACGGGCGTTGTCATTGGTGAAACGTGTGAGATCGGCGAGCACGTGAAGTTGTACCAAGGCGTCACGCTTGGCGCCTTGAGCTTCGCCATGGACGCCGACGGCAACCTGATCCGCGGCCTGAAGCGGCATCCCACGATCGAGGACCGCGTGATCATCTATGCGAATGCCACCGTGCTGGGCGGCGCGACGGTGATTGGCCACGACTCGGTGATCGGGTCGAGCGTGTGGCTGACCCGCAGCGTCGATCCGCACTCGACCGTGGTGCTCGAAAAGCCGAAGCTGCGCATCCGCGCCGAAGCCGCGGACATGATCCAACCGGAATTGGACTACCAAATCTAGCGAGCCGGCGGCGGCGTGGTCTAAAACCGGAGCGTGCATTCGGAAGCTGCGTCGTCCAGGCCCGTTAGCGTGCCTTGCGGGCGGCACGAATCTGGGCGCGGGCTTGCAATTCCAACCGATCGCGAATCGCCAACAGCTCGGGGGTGTTGGCCTTGCGTTTTCGCGCCGCTTCGAGGTGCTCGGCCGCCATGTGCAGATCGATCGACGATGCCGGAACGGCGCGGTTGGTCAGCACCGACACCACGTTATCGACCACCTGCACGAATCCGCCATCGACATACAGCCGATCGGTCGTGCCGCCGCTCACCAGGCGCATCTCGCCGTAGCCCATGCGACCGATCATCGGACTGTGCCCCGGGGCGATGCCGATCTCGCCGTCGGACAAGGGCAGCGCAATGAACTCGGCATCCGATTCGCGCACGGTCATCTCGGGCGTGACGACCACGCACTGTAACCGTCCGCCATGAGCGCTGGTCAATGCAACATGCGCCGGTGGTGAAGCTGTCTGTTCCATGCGATCCCGCGAAGCGTTGTTCGTACTGCCCTCTGCCAACTGCCCTCTGCCCACTAGTTCTTCGCCATCTTCTTGGCCTGCTCCTCGGCCTGCTCGATCGGGCCGACGTACATGAACGCGCTCTCGGGCAAGTGATCCCACTTGCCGTCGGCGATTTCCTCAAAGCTGCGGATCGTTTCGGCCAGCGGCGTGATCTCGCCCTTCTTACCGGTGAACACCTCGGCCACCAAGAACGGCTGCGATAGAAAACGTTCCATGCGGCGGGCACGGTGCACCACGAGCTTGTCCTGCTCGCTGAGCTCGTCGACGCCGAGGATCGCGATGATGTCCTGCAACTCGCGGTAGCGCTGCAAGGTGCGCTGCACGCGGCGGGCAATCGCGTAATGCCGCTCGCCCACGTACTGCGGGTCCAAAATACGGCTCGACGAGGCCAGCGGATCGACCGCCGGGTAAATGCCTTTTTCCGAAATCGAGCGCTCGAGGTACAAGAACGCGTCGAGCTGGCCGAACGCCGCAGCCGGCGCAGGGTCCGTCGGGTCGTCGGCCGGCACATACACGGCCTGCACGCTGGTGATCGCCCCCTTGCTGGTCGAGGCGATCCGTTCCTGCAGCGCACCCATCTCGGTGGCCAATGTCGGTTGGTAACCCACGGCGCTGGGCATGCGGCCGAGCAACGCGCTTACCTCGCTACCTGCCTGCGAGAAGCGGAAGATGTTGTCGATGAACAGCAGCGTATCGACGCCGGTCGTATCGCGGAAATACTCGGCCATGGTCAGCGCCGACAGCGCGACACGCAGACGCGCCCCGGGCGGCTCGTTCATTTGGCCGAACACCATCGTCGTTTGCTCGATGACTTTGCGGCCGGTTTGGCCAATCTCGGCCTCTTGCATTTCAATCCATAAGTCGGTCCCTTCGCGCGTGCGTTCGCCGACGCCGGCAAACACCGACGAACCACCGTGAGCGCTGGCCACGCGGGCAATCAATTCCTGCAGAATGACCGTTTTGCCCAGACCGGCGCCACCGAACAGCCCCGCCTTACCACCGCGGACAAACGGCGTGAGCAGATCGACCACCTTGATCCCGGTTTCAAACAGCTCGGTCTTGGTCGATAGTTCGGTCACCGCCGGCGCGTCGCGATGGATCGGCCGAAACTCTTCGGCATTCACCGGGCCGCGTTCGTCGATCGGCTCGCCGAGCAGGTTGAACACGCGCCCCAGGGTCGCTTTGCCAACCGGCACCATCACAGGGTTGCCGGTGTCGACGACGTCCTGGCCGCGCACCAGACCGTCAGTGCCGCCGAGCGCGACGCAACGCACGCGTCCGCCACCCAAGTGCTGCTGCACCTCGCCGGTCAGGTTGACCTTGATTCCCTTGTTGTCCGAGGTGATCTTCACCGCGTTGTAAATTGACGGGAGTTGTTTCTCGGGAAACTCGACGTCGAACGTCGAGCCGATGACTTGCGTGACGCGACCGATGCCGGGCGAAGTTTCGTGGTTCGAATGCAGCGTGGCGACGGGCGACGTGGTGGTGGCCATAGTATGGAATTCCGAATGTCTAATGCCTAATGTCGAAAGAATGACGAAGCGCAAATGACGAATGCATCAACCATGCTCGTCATTCGAAATTCGACATTCGTCATTTGCCTGTTAGCCCTTCAGCGCCTCGACGCCGCCGAGCACTTCCATGATCTCGCCGGTGATTTGGCTCTGACGGGCACGATTGTACGTCATCGAGAGTTGCTTGATGATCTTGTCAGCGTTCTCGGTGGCGGCTTTCATGGCCACCATGCGAGCGATCTGTTCGCTCACGGCGGCATCGAGAAAGCACTTGAACAGCCGCACCTTGAAACTGGTCGGGACCACCTCTTCTAAAATGCTTCGCGCCGACGGCAGAAACTCGTACTGCCGAGTCGGACCGTGCGGCTTCGCGCCGGCCGATTCTGCTCCCGAAAGCGACCCCAGCGGCAACAGCGTCTCGACGGTCGCTGTTTGCTTGGCGATGCTCTCGAAACGGGTATACGCCACATCGAGCCGATCGAGCTTGCCGGTGATGTACTCTTCAAGGAAGCGGTTGGCGAGCAGCTCGATCTCTTCGAACGACGGCTTGTCTTCGAAGTGCGTGTAGGCGGCGTCGGCCGCAATCTCGCGGAAGCGAAACGCTGAAATGCCGCGCTTGCCTGAAATCTCCAGGCGAACATGCGGCACCGTGGCCTTCAACTCGTTCAGCCGGGCCAGCGCCGCACGCTGCACATTCGAGTTGTACCCGCCACACAATCCGCGGTTCGCTGTCAGCACCAGCAAAGTCGCGTTCTCGGTTTCGGGGCGCGGCTCGAGCAGCGGATGACTGACCTCCAGACCGCTGCCGGCCAGATCGGCCACCAGAGCCGTGATCCGCCGCGTGTACGCGGTGGCGGCGTGGGCGCGGTCCATCGCCCGCTTGAAGCGCGCCGTGGCGATGAGCTCCATCGTCCGCGTGATCTTGCGGATGTTCTTAATGCTCTTGCGTCGCTTGTCGAGAGCGCGGGCCTTGGCCATTACTTAATCAACCGAATCGTAAAGGGATACCTGTATAGTTCGCCGCTATTGGCTCGCACACTCGCGATCACGACCAGCACCACATCAAAGACCGTCGCCACCCCCACCGACGCACCGAACGTCAAACACGCAAGCGCGATCGCAATGCCCCAGTAGATGAGCATGGTCAGCTGAAAGTTAATCGCCTCTTTGCCATGCACATCGACAAACGCAAACTCGTCTTTTTTGATCGACCAAACCACCAGCGGGGCAATGATTCCGCCGAGCAACGTGTAAAAGAACGGCAATGCCGATAGGTGGCACATCATGGCCCAGAACCTGGCGTCGGGATGTGTCTCGACGACCTGCCGCGGCGATTCTCCAGGTTCAAAGGTTGCGGACATGACAATTGCCAACATCGACGCAGTCACCGCACCGACCACTACATTAAGCGCGAACGGTCTCCTTCGAGCTGTGGCCGGCAAACTGTTTTTGGAACGCGGCAATGGCCGCTTCTAGTTCCTTGGCCAGGTCGTCTTCCAGCTTCTTCGTGTCACGAAGCTTCTTGACGATTTCAGGCTTTTGCTCGTGCATGAAGGTCAGAAACTGTTTCTCCCAGGCGGCAACATCTTCGCGCGGGATCTTATCCAAGTGGCCGCGCGTGCCGGCGTAAATGCTGAGCACCTCGTCGAACACGTCCATCGGGGCGTATTGGCCTTGCTTGAGCAATTCGATCATGCGGTAACCGCGATCCAAGCGCGATTGAGTCGCCGGGTCGAGATCGGTGCCCAACTGGGCAAACGCTTCGAGCTCGCGGAACGCCGCCAGATCGAGACGCAAACCACCGGCGACCTTTTTCATGGCCGGGATCTGCGCGGCGCCACCGACACGCGACACCGAAATACCGGCATTCATCGCGGGACGTTGGCCGGCAAAGAACAAGTCGGGCTGCAGGTAAATCTGCCCGTCGGTGATCGAAATCACGTTCGTGGGAATGTAGGCCGACACTTCGCCTTCGAGCGTCTCGATAATCGGCAAACTGGTGAGCGAGCCTCCGCCGAGCTCGGCACTGAGCTTGGCCGAACGTTCGAGCAAACGACTATGAGCGTAGAACACGTCGCCAGGATACGCCTCGCGTCCTGGAGGACGCCGCATGAGCAGCGACAACTGCCGGTAGGCGGCCGCCTGCTTCGACAGGTCGTCGTACACGATCAGCGCGTGACCGCCGTTGTACATAAAGTGCTCGGCCATTGCGGTGCCGGCGTACGGGGCGACATATTGCAACGGAGCAGGGGAGCTGGCGCCGGAGACAATCACCGTCGTGAAGTCCATGGCCCCCTTCTGACGCAGCATCTCGACCACCCCGGCGACGGTCGATTCTTTTTGACCTACCGCGACGTAGAAGCACTTCACGCCAGAATTCTTCTGATTGATGATCGCGTCGATGCCGATCGCGGTCTTGCCGGTCTTGCGATCGCCGATGATCAGCTCGCGCTGGCCGCGGCCGATAGGGGTCATCGCGTCGATGGCCTTGATGCCGGTTTGCAGCGGTTCGCGGACCGGTTGACGAAAAGCGACGCCGGGGGCCATGAATTCGACCGGGCGGCGCTGGTCGGTCATGATCGGCCCTTTGCCGTCGAGCGGGTTGCCCAACGGATCGACGACGCGGCCGATGAGTGCATCGCCCACCGGCACGCTGAGCAACCGGCCGGTGCTGCGCACTTCGTCACCTTCGTTGATGGTGAGAAAGTCGCCGAGGATGATCACGCCGACGGAGTGCTCTTCGAGATTGAACGCCAGCCCGTTGACACCGCTGGGAAATTCGACCATTTCGCCGGCCATGACGCCGCTGAGGCCGTACACGCGCGCAATACCGTCGCCGACTTCCAGCACGCGTCCCACTTCGCGGACGTCGATCTGGCTTTCGTACTGTTCAATTTCCTGCTGGATTACTGAAGCGATCTCGTCGGCTCTGAATTTCATGGACGCTCCTGTTGATCATCTGACTGCGGACCTGCTCGAGCTGCGTGGCGACCGAACCATCGTAGACGGTGTCGCCGATACGAAACACAATGCCGCCAATCAAATCGGGATCGACGCGGCAATCGAGCATCGGCTCCGCGCTGAGGGCGGTACGCAGCTGAGAGGCAATTCTCTTGGTTATTTCGCGATCGACGGGGGCTGCCGTCGTGACCTGGACTCGCACCCGGTTGCGCATTTCATCCAACAAGTCGTGCACGGCCCGTTGAATCGCCCGTAAGTTCCCGCCGCGCTCATGACCGACGAGCACTTTCAGGAAATGGAGGAACACGGGGGTAATTTTTCCCCGAAACACGCGATCAATGATTGCTTGTTTTTGATCGGGAGCAATCATGCCCGAGGCCATCACTTCTTCGACTTTTGGCAACTTGACTAAAACCTGCTCGACCAACTCGTCGAGCTCCGCAACCACTTCGTCGGTGTTGCCTTGCTTGTCGGTGGCCGCCAAGAGCGCTTGGGCATACACCACGGCGACCCGGTACGCCCCGACATCCAGATCGGTACCAGTGACCGAGGAGGAGAGCAGGACTTCGTGATCGTCGGCATCGGCAAACGACATGGGCTTAGTTCCTGCTGGCCATGGTCGGGGCCAGACGTCCGATCGCATCGTCGATCAGCCGCGAATGGTCGGCCGCGTTGAGCTTGGCGTGCACAATCTTGCCAGCCAGGTCAACCGCCAGATTTGCGCTCTTTTCGGCTAATTGCTGCAATGCCTGATCGCGGGCCAACTCGACTTCGCGCTTGGCACGATCCATTTCGGCGGCGGCATCGGCGCGGGCCTTCGCCAGCATTTCTTCCTGCTGCTGAGCCGAGACGCGGCGCCCCTGGTCAAGAATCGCACGGACCTCGTCTTGGGCGGCAGCCAGACGCGCCTCGTACTGTGCCAGCAGCCGCCTCGCCTCGTCGTTGCTGTGCTTTGCACCGGCAATATCGCTGGCAATCCGCTGCTCGCGCGCGTCGAGTGCCTGAGCAATCGGGCCCCAGGCGAATTTGCCGAGGATGATCACCAACAGCACGAAGATCACGAACGAGTAAATCGCCAGGTCCGACCTGAGCTCCGAGGGCTTCGTCGCCTCGGAACCGGGCTCGGGCATACCCAGATGGGCATGCCCCTCGCTGTGCTCATCGGCAGCGCGCGCTACGACCGTCCCGCCCAGCGAGAGAGCCAACACCACACAAGCCAACAACCCACGAATCATAGGATCACCTTGCGGTGCGAAGGGCTTAAGCGCTCGTCGAGCAAATGAACAACGCGTAGAAGGTGAAACCTTCGATCAGGGCTGCCGCGATAATCATCGCCACCTGAATGTTGGCCGCGACCTCGGGCTGACGGGCCATGCTTTCGAGCGCGGCCGAGGCCAACTTGCCGATCCCCAAGGCGGCGCCGATCACGACCAGTGCGGCACCAAACGAACCACTGAAGCTGATGAGGGGCGCGGGGGCTGAATCTTGCGCCATCACCGGCACTGCCAACAGGAACGTCGCGATTGCCACTGCCAGAATCTGCACGAATTTGCTCACGAGTCGAATCTCCTTCGTTGATGCGAAAACGGTTCGAGGATTAATGACGATGCACCGCCGCTCCGATGAACAGCGCTGACAAGAAGGTAAAGATGTATGCCTGCAAAAACGCGACAAACAGCTCGAGCAACGAGAACAACGTCGAGCTGACGACGCTGATGAATGTGACGGTCGTCCACGTGCCGGTGCCGGCCGCTGCCGCGCCGGCGATCAACCCCATGATGCCCAGCAACACCAAGTGACCGGCCACCATGTTCGCCAACAAACGCACGCTAAGAATGGCGTGCTTGATGAACAGGCCAAGCACCTCGATCAGGAAAATCACAATCTTCAGCGGCCACATGTACCAGGGCAACTCCATGCTCGGCACCTGGTTGAACCAAAATCCGATGGGACCGAACTTTTTACTGCCCGCGAGGATCGTCGTCGCAAACGTAACGCAGGCGAAGCCGAACGTCGCGCCGAACGCGCCGGTCGGCGCCCCCAGCCAGGGAATCAAGCCCAGCAGATTGCAGCCAAGAATGAAAAAGAACATCGTCCAAAACAAAGGCAAAAACTTGTCGGCCGGATTCGGGTGCCAGCCTTCGTGCTCTTTCACCCGACCATGTCCGTTGCCGTGATCGTGAAACGGATCGTCGGCATTTTCATTGCCGGGGATTTGCCGTTGGTCGTAGTGCGTCTGCACCGGCATGGGCCCGCCATCGTGCTCATCATGCTCGTCATGGCCGCCAATGCTGGGGCGCACAACCTGGTCTCGAATGAACACCAACATCGACTCGAGCAGATTCCACCAACGGCCGCGCGGCTCGACGCCCGCCTTCATCCGCTGACCAAGGCGGATAAAAAAGATGGACAGCACGACCGCCGCCAGCAACTCAAGCACCATGAACTTCGAAATCGCGAAGCCCGACTGCTTTTCGTACAGATTCTTCAGAGTCGCAAACGGCTGCGGGATGAGAATTTTGCCCGAGAGCTCGTAGTTGAACTCGTCGATCGACAGGTGCTGGTGTTCGGCATCGTGGACGAGAAAGTCCATCGAATGCGGCACCTGGCCGTAGCTGGTGTAATGGTAACGCCACATGAACTTCGGCACTTCGAAGTAGTAGGCGTCTTTGATGTGTAGGACTGGGTCGGCCATAGAGGTCGAGCGTTCTGCAATCAGCTATTGAACTGCCGGTGCGGGCCGGGCTGTCGATCGGGAGATCAGCCGGGCAACGAGTGCCGTTTCGACAGCCAAACTCACGAGAAAAAAGACCATGATATATCCGAACACGCCTTGCGCGGCCCACTCGAAACGCCCAACTTGCAGCAGCATGGCAATCAGCATCGGAATACCGGTTCGCATCAATGTGCCGGCAAGGACCGAGGCCACTGCGTGACGCGTGCCGTGAAACCAAGTCGACACCAGCAGGGCAGCGTTCGCGGGCACCCAGCAAACTGCGGCTGCGAACAGAACAACGGGCAGCGCCGCCAAACGCTCGCCTGCCGGATGGCAACCGACGACTGCGACAAGCGCGATCACCATCGCCCCGGCCAGGCAGGCGCTCGGACGCAAAGCGCGCCGAAGCCGCTCGGACGGGCTGCGCAAATGCAAATCGAGCGTGCTCACAATCCGAAGCCTTCTATCGCTCACCGCGACGCGTAATCAGCAACAGATACCAAATGCCTGCCGTGATCCCGACGGCAAACCCGGCCAAACCCAAAAAGCCGAGACCAAACCGCTTATCCAGCCACTGTCCACCGATGCCGGGCAGGACCATCACGGCTGCAACGGTCGCAATGCGCGTGACCCAATCCATGGCCTGTGCCATGGGCGACTGCGGCAATGGAGTCTTGGTCACAGTCCCACACAACACGCGCAGGGCGTTGAAGCGGCGAAGCGAGCTCAGGCCGTCGGTGCTTGCTGCAGCGGCACGGAAGCGGTGCGTAAAACTACCGACGACGAGCGTTCGACCCCCGTATCGGCGAACGTGTCAGAACTGTAATCGCGTCCCGACGTAGTTGTCAATTAGCGGGCGGCAAGAATTCGTGTTTTTTTTCACAAAGTTTTTGAGCATGCGAAATCTCGTTGTGATTTCAAGACTTACGACGAATTCTTCCTATTGCACGAGCGAGCGACCGCTGAATGAAAACGAGCCCGCACGGACCCAACTAGGCAATGCAATCGGCATCCCCACTATCGGGTGGGAGGCTAATTGCGTTCGGAACCAGTGGCAGTTAAACTCGGTGTTGGCCACGTGTTCGGAATTCCCACCCCATCCTCACGCCAATCGCATCGTGTTCGATTCGACGACACCACCTTGGGGCAGTGTCTGCATGCCGGTGCGAAGCTGACTTTTCTGGAGAGACCGTCGCCTATGACCGCCGAGACGCTCAAATCGTACAACTGCAAGGACTTGGCCGACATGGCTCGGCGCAAAGGCGTGAAGGGTTGGCGCGATATGCGGAAGGATCAGCTTGTTCGAGCGCTCTTGCGCAGCCCACAGCGCAAGTCCAGCGCGCCGTCTGCCAAGCGTAAAGTCATGGCCGCCAAGCCGGTGGCGAAGCACAGTGCGCCACGCAGCGTGAAGGCGCCAGTCGTTGCGAAGAGCCGAGCGGCTGCTCCAGGCATCAAGCTCAGTGCGGTTCCCGTGGCGACGCGGTTGAACCACACCGCCCCCACCAAGGTCGCTGCCCACGCTGCGAAGCGAGAAGCCGCTCCGCCGAATCGTGCGATGCCGACGCAACCAGCAAAGGTGAAGGACTCGCCCGTGGCCCGACGATTGCAAGCGATCAAAACCAAGCTCGACCGCTTGAAGAACTTGTCGTCGAACACGCCGCAAGACAAACCCGACGGGGTGCGAGACCGTTTGGTCGTCATGGTGCGTGATTCGTACTGGCTCCACGCCCACTGGGAGCTCAGCCGGCAAGGTGTTGAACGCGCCCAAGCGGCCATGGGCCAAGAGTGGCACTGTGCGAAGCCGATACTGCGGCTATACGAGGTCTCGGAAGGCGGCACGACCAGTGCCGCCGAAGCGATCGTGCGCGACATCGAAATTCACGGCGGCGTGAGCAATTGGTATGTCGACGTACAAAATCCGCCAAAGAGCTACCGCCTCGACATCGGCTATCTAGCCCCCAGCGGCAAGACGTTTGTCCTGGCGCGCAGCAATGTCGTCAGCACGCCTAAGCCGGGGGTCAAGGACGCGCTGGACGAAAACTGGAATGCCGTGGCTGAAGACTACGAAAAGATTTACGCCATGAGCGGAGGCTACTCGCAAGACGGCGCCAGCGAGCTGCAGGAACTGTTTGAAGAGCGCCTGCGTCGGCCCATGGGTTCGCCAATGGTCACGCAGTACGGCTCAGGCGCCGATGCACTGATGCCGCGGCGCAAAGAGTTCAAGTTCGAAATCGACGCCGAACTGATCGTGTACGGCGTGACCGAAGCCGACGCGCATGTGACGCTGCAAGGCGATCCAGTTAAGCTGCGTCCCGATGGCACGTTCACCGTGCGGTTTGGGCTGCCGAATTGCCGACAGGTCATTCCGGCGATCGCGTGCAGCGCCACCGGCCTCGAGCAACGCACGGTCGTGTTGGCGGTCGAACGTAATACGAAGGTGATGGAACCGCTGGTGCGCGACGCTAACGAGTAGAGCGACAGCTCCTCGGGCATTCAGAACCATTAAGGCAGAAGTAGGACATTTCCTGCTTCTGCCCTTTGGTTTCTGGCGTCGGGTTGCCCCCTTCGAGGAACTCGCGACAAACGGTAAGATGGTCGCCTGAATTGCGCCATCCGCACCGCCCATCAGAGACCGTCGTGTGTCGCTCGATATCTCGCACATTCTCGGCGGATGGGATTACGAACCGGATCAAATCTCCGTACGAATCGTCCTCGGCGACGACGGGCGCGAGAAAATCCAGATGCGGCTCGACCTTGGGCTGCTGCAGATGGAAGTTGACGGCCGCCCCGACGGAACGACGCCCGAAGGCTTTGAGTCGTGGCTCGACTACTACGTCGATCGGCAACGAACGGCCGACTCTGAGAATCCGGACAAGGCGTCGATCATGCTCGAGACCGCCGACTGCGAGATCCTGTTGCGCGAGGGGATCCAGTATTACCACCGCTATCTGAGCTTCTGGCACCTAAAGCGCTACGAACTGTGCGCTCGTGATACGAACCGCAATTTGAAGCTATTCAGGTTTGTCCGCGACCATGCCCGTCATGACCGCGACAAGAAGCGCTTCGACCAATGGCGGCCTTATGTGACCATGATGCACAGCCGCGCGGTGGCTACGCCGCTGGTCGAAATGGGGCAGATCGAAGCGGCGCTCAGCGCCATCGAGGCGGGGATCAATGGCATCAAGCAGTTCCTTGAGGAATATCGCCAAAGCGAACGGGCCGATCAGTGCGTCGAACTGGCCCAGCTTGAACGCTGGCGCGACCAGGTGCTGGCCCGACATCCCGACTATCGGCCGATCGAACCGGTGAATCCGATCGAAAAGCTGCAAGAGGAGCTGCAGCAAGCGATCGCCGAAGAGCGGTTCGAAGACGCAGCCCGCTTACGCGATGAGTTGCAGGGGCTGGCCGGACCGGGGGGCTCGGTTCCTGATCCTGAGACCTAAGGTTTTGGCGGCCCGCCCGTCGCTCCCGAATCAGGTATCGTCCCAAGCGCTGGAGGTCGACGACTCGGCCCAGGCTTCGGAAGGTGTCCCTTGGGCGCGCCATTGAATCTTGCGGACGCCGGTAGTCGTTGCGAGCTCGTGGACAATATCGGGCGGCCGACCGACGGATCCCCGTCGACGCCAACGGATCGAGTAGTTCAACTTGCAGCGGCTCGAGTCGGCAATGTAGATCACGCCCGAGCCGGTGATGCTGTACCCCGCGGCGCGCAGCCGCGACCGCACGTCGCTCTCGGCTGGCCCACCTTGATCAATCATCAGCGAGAGTTGCGCGTAACGATCCTGCGGGAGCATGACTTCGACGCGCTTGAGCAAAGCGAGCACGCCGACGCCGATTCCCGCCATCGCCCAGCCCAGGGCCAAGTGCCCGCCGCCAAAGCATAAGCCCATCGCGGTGACAAACCACAGCGTCGCCGCAGTTGTCACACCCAGGATCATCTCGCCTTTGCGTAAAATTGCGCCGGCGCCGATAAATCCCATGCCCGATAGCACCCCCAAGGGGAGGCGCAGCACGTCGGCCACCGCAAACGAATGCTCGGTCTTGCCGTTGGTGGCCAACAGCAGGTTGGCCTGAATCATCGAAGCGGCTGCAGCAAAGCAGACGAGCATCGTGGTTCGCAGGCCCGCGGGACGCCCGTGCTCGCTGCGGTTCAAACCAATCAGCGCGCTGGCAATCCCAGCGCACAGCAATCGGATCAAAACATCGAACCACCCAACGTCGTATGGCATTCCACCCGTTCTCAGTGGCAAAGTCGCGATGCGCCCGACGGGCGCTAACACAATCATAATACTTTGCCAGCTTCGGCGTGCCCAGGCTGTGCGCACGCTCCGAGCTGGGCGAGCCTATCGAGGCGCGGCTGGATTACTCGCCGATCACTTTCACCAGCACACGCTTGGCCCGTCGGCCGTCGAACTCGCCGTAGAAGATCTGCTCCCACGGGCCGAAATCGAGCTTCCCGTTGGTCACCGCAACGACCACTTCGCGCCCCATCACTTGGCGCTTCATGTGGGCATCGGCATTGTCTTCGCCTGTGCGGTTGTGATGGTATCGTGTCGGCGAAGGATCGAACGGCGCAAGCTGCTCGAGCCAGCGCTTGTAGTCGTCGTGCAGTCCCGATTCGTCGTCGTTGATGAACACGCTGGCGGTGATGTGCATGGCGTTGCACAACACGAGCCCCTCGCGAATACCGCTGGCGCGCACCACCTGCTCGACCTGCGGTGTGATGTTCACGAATCCCAAGCGCTCGGGAAGATTGAACGTCAGGTACTCGGTGCGCGACTTCATTTCATGCTCGGGGTTGACTTGTGGAATGGTGCCCCGTTGCCGCGCGATGGTACCACGCCGCGGTTCGTACCGCACTGGCGGAGGCTTTGCCTGCGGGTTGCCTGGAACACCGTATCGGGTCGTCGAAGCCCAACCCCGCCAAGCTCATCGCCAACGAGTATTTGAAGCCGATGTACACGTACTTGATCGACGTGCGCAGTGAAGTGTGGCAATTGCACGCCCGACAGCACACGGGTGCCGCCGACTTTGTGCCGGTCTCTTGGCAAATCGCATCGCCCGTGACGCCGAGCGTCAGCTACTTCCCTTCCGCCGCCCACCGCTTCATCAGCTTGATGTTGTCGGCCAGACCGCGATCGCCTTTCTTGTTCTTCTTGCCACCCGATTCGCCGGCGTACTCGGCCATGTCACTGTCGTACATCGCCATCGACTCCGGCTCGTTACCGCGATCGCCGGACGATTTGATCCAGCGGTCGAGGCGCTCGCGCAGATCCGCGAGCGTCGAAGCATACGCCGGATCGGCAGCGAGGTTGCGGATCTCGTATGGATCGCTTGTCACGTCGTACAGTTCTTCTTCGGGTCGCGTGGGAGCGAAGAGCTGAGCCTGCACCGCATCAAGCCGTCCTTCGGCGTGCAGCTCGCGCAGCCGTTTGACGATGAGCTTGCCATCCTTGTATCGGTTCGGCTGCATATGCGGCCGCTGGGGCAGGAAGTTGCGAATGTACGCAAACTTTTCGGTGCGGACGCAGCGGATATGATCGACCGTTTCGTCGCAGCGGTCGCGCGCGGCATATACCTCGGTGCGTGGCCGATAATCGGCCGCGAGGATATTTCGACCCTGCATCGTTGCCGGGATTTCAATACCGGCCAGCGCGAGCGAGGTGGCCGCCAAATCGATTTGTTGCACCAGGTCGGTGCGCAGCTGCCGGGCTGCAATGCCTGGTCCACGAATCACGAGCGGCACATGAATGCCCTCGTCGTACAGAAACTGTTTGCCGCGCGCATGACTGATGCCGTGGTCGGTCATGAAGAACACCACGGTCGAGTCGGCAAGACCTTCGATGTCGAGCCGGTCGAGCACCATCTTCACCTCGCGGTCGGTATAGCGAACCGCGTCGAGATATTGGGCCCAATCGTCCAGGATCACCGGGTCCCGTGGATAGTACGGCGGCAACGTTACCTCTTCGGGTTTGGTGTTGCTCCCGAGTTCCTTGGCCGCAAAGTCCTTCCATTTCGCAGCGTGGCGATGTTTGCCGCCCGAAAGCTGAACTTGCATGAAGAATGGCTGGCCCGGCTTGCGATCCTTCCAATCATCGCCCTCGTACATCGACTTGGGCCATTCGAAGTTGTAATCGGTTTTGCCCATCGCCGGTTGCTTGGCTGGAGAGCCACCGATGCAGGTGTAGTAGCCTGCACGCCGAAATAGCAGCGGCACGGGCTCGACGCCTTGAGGTAGATAGATCTTCTCCTTGCCGCGGCCGCTGCGGTGATTTTGCGCCCCGATCGACGTTTGATACATGCCTGTGATCAGTGCCGAGCGGCACGCCGAACAAACTGGCGCGGTCACGAAGGCACGACTGAAGCGCGTGCCGGCCGCGGCCATGGCATCGACGTTCGGCGCTGCGATTGTCTTCTCGCCGTAGCACGAAAAGTTCGGCGACATGTCGTCGACGAAGATCCAGACGATGTTCGGCCTCGCCTGGAGTGCGCGATCGGCGGCTTGCGCCGTGATCGCCGGAAGCGTCATTGCAACAACGATCGCCATAACAAGCAGTAGTGACGTGCGTTTCATAGATGCTCTTCGACGGAAGAAACCTTCAAGTAGTGTGCGCGATGACCCCATGCTTACGAGCCTGTTGAAGTCGTGGTCGTTGGCTTTGGCAGGCGAACCGGCATGGTGCCAAACGTTTGCTCGAGCAACTTTTTCATTTCGACCACCCGCTCGGCTTGTTTCGGATCGTCGGCCAAGTTCTTCAATTCGTGCGGGTCCGAGAGGTTATCGAACAGCACGGCGCCGTCCTCTCCGTGATTCCACTCCGCATAATGCCAACGCTCGGTGCAAACCGAGTAACCCAAGGGGCCACCGCCAGTCTTGGCCATTGAAAATGCCGGATGGTCCCACGCTGCGCGCGGACATCTAAGCAGCGGCACTAGACTATGTCCTTGGATTGACTGGGTAGGAACACTCGTTGGCAGCGGCAGCTCGCAGAGCTGTGCGAGGGTCGGATACAGATCGATCAGTTGCACCGTGCGCTCGCATGCCTGGCCCGCCGCGGCAAATCTCGGAGCGCGAATGATCAGCGGCACCCGTAAAGCAATGTCGAACACCGTCGTTTTGCCCCAACGTCCCTTTTCGCCATTGTGGTAACCATGATCGCCGTGGAAGACGACGATCGTTCGATCGGCTAAGCCCAGCCGCTCGAGCGCTTCGAGCACCCGCCCCATGTTCCAATCGGTCCACGACGCGCTGGCGCGGTACGCTCGGATTACTTCGCGCGCCACGTCGGGCGTGACTTCCGCGCCGCTCATGTAGGTGTCGTTGCTCTCGGGCAAGGCGACGTTCGGAATGCCGATCGGCAACTTCGGCCCCGGGGCGAAATCGACCGGCAACGGAATCTTCGCCAGGTCGTACATGTCGTAGAATCGCTGGGGCGCCGTCGGCACGGCATGCGGGCGATGAAAGCCGACACCGATGAAAAACGGCTGATCCTTGTACTTCTCGAGTAAACGGATGCCGGCCTCGGCAATGTGATAGTCCTTATCCGATTCACCGTTACCTTCCAGGATCACGTAACGTGCGCCTGGCGCACCGGACGATTCGTCATCACCATCACCCGGTTTGTTGGCCGCTGCGGTTTTCGCCGCCGAGGTGCGACGGTACTCACGGGGCACCGCTTCCGGCACCTGCTCGGTCCACGATTGCGGGTCAGGGATCTTGCCGTGAAAAATCTTTCCTGCGTTCGCGGTGACGTAGCCATGCTGCTTGAACAGTTCAGGCAGGGTGACCCAATCGGGGTGCAGGTCACGCAGCCGAGTGCCGTTGAACACGACGCCTGTTTGGTTTGCATAGCAGCCGGTCAGCATCGACGCGCGTGATGGATTGCAAACCGGAAATTGGCAATACGCTCGATCAAACCTGACTCCGCCCTCCGCCAGATGATCGAGATTCGGCGTGATCATGCCGGGCGTGCCGTAGCAGGCTAAGTCGGGCCGCCAGTCGTCGGCACTCAGGAACAGTACGTTCCATGGCTTGGGCGATTCAGCCGGTCCCTCGGCGGCAAACAAATCGGCGCCAGCCCACGCGATGCCAATCGATGCCAACAATAAACAGCGACGAGCGCTCATGGCGATTCCTACTCGTAATTGACGCGCGATCCAAGGAACAGACGCGCGAACCGGAAGGAAGATTTGCTCGCTTCGCCGTCAATTCTAGGTCGTGACCGCTGCCTGCGAAGGTTGCGGGGCTGGCACAGCGCGCTGCACGGTGACCGCAGTCGTGAACAAAATTGAGTTTGGAACATACACCGTCGATTCGTCGGTTTCCATGACCGTGTAGCGCAGGTTGATGTCGAGTACTTTTCCCGAAAAGGGGGCATTGGCGACGATCGAAATACGATCCCCCTGCTTGAACGGACGCGAGAGGATGAGCAGCACGCCGGAGAGGGCATTCGAAATAATATCCTTCAGCGCAAAACCCGCCGCGAATCCGGTCAGCCCCAGCCCGGTAATCAGCGCTGTGACATGGATACCAAGGTTGCTGAGCGCCGTGACGATGCCGAACGCCAGGAGCGATAATTTTGCGGTCCGGGCCAACAGCAATGTCAGTTCCAAAGGGACGTGACTTAGGCGAGGCATCCGCACGATCAGACGTGCCGCGAGGCGGGCGGACCCCCAAAACACCAGGAAAATGAGCACGCCGGCAACAACGCGGGGCACGAATAGCAGCGCGGCATCGGTAAAAGCAGCGAGGGAATGTTGCACCATGGTTGGAAAATCCTGCGAAGAGACGCGAAGGCCTAAAGACCAAAGCGTGTAGCAAGAACGGTGCCTTGCCGCCCAATCGATGCCGCTCAATCGAAGCCGCTCAACTGGGTCGCGAGTGCGGCGCCACGTGCGGAATTATGACCAGCCAGATGGCTGGTAACCGTGGCGGTCGTTCAAACATCGGGCACGTCACGGCCGCCCTCGAGCGGGGCGCCACGATGCCCGTGCGCTCGGGCTACCGTTTCATCGCGCCTAGTTCTGAAACCGGGCCGGAGGCAGCGGCGCGGGCAGCGGTTCGCCACCCGGCAATACCTGCTCTTCCGCGGGCAGCGGAAGCTCGTTTTGCCAGAGGTTGATCTGCCAGCCGCCGCCGAGCGCCTGATAAGCATTCACGATGGCTTGCAGTTGTTCTCGCTTGGTGTCGATCAGTACCAATCTTGCATCGTTGCGGTCACGCTGGGCAAACAGCACGTCCATGTATTCGACGCGCGCGCTTTGGAACAAGTTGGTCGCAACCGAGACCGCCGTCTCCAACGATTCCAACTGCTGCTTCTTGAGTTCGATACTCGTGCTGTAGTTCTGTACCTTGGCGACGCTGTTGATCACTTCGGTAACAGCGCTGATGACCGATCGCTGGTAATCATACATCGCTTGCAACTGGCGAGCGTTGGCGGTCATGAATTCGGCCTTGATCGCAGTTTTGTTGATCAACGGCGCGACAAGGTTGCCCGCGACGTTGTAGATCAACGAGGCAGGGGTCATGATCAGAAACTGCGTGTTGAACGCCTCGTAGCCAACGCCCGAGCTGATCATAAACCGGGGAAAAAAGCTTGCCCGGGCGACGCGTATATCGAGCCCCGAGGCTGCCAATTCGCGCTCCGAGGCGCGAATGTCGGGTCGATTCAGCAGCAATTGCGAGGGGATGCCCACGTTCAACTGGTGCAATTGCAGGTCGAGGAACATTTGCGACGTGCGTTGCACCGGTTGCGGGAATCGGCCGCACAGAAAGTTGATGCGGTTTTCGGTTTCAATGATCTGCTGGTAAATGATCAGCTTTTGGCTCTGGTTCTTGCGAACTTCGGCCTGGAAACGCTGGACCGCCAGCTCGGTGTCGCGGGCTGCCGCTTTGCGGGCCTTGGCGATCTCGAGGCTTTGCTCCTGCAGCGTAATCGTCTGATCGAGAGTTTCGAGTTGCTTATCGAGCGCCATCAGCGCGTAATAATTCTGCGCAATCTCCGCGACCAAGCGGGTCACAATGAAGTTTCGGCCATCTCGGCTGGCTAGCAATCGCAGGCCTGCCGCGTCGCGTGAATTGCGCAGCTGCCTCCAAATGTCAATCTGCCAGTTAACGTCGGCCGACAGCAAGAAGTCGGGCAACGGCACAGGGAAGCTTCCACCGCCCGGATACGTGTTCTCGAGGTTGTCAGCGCCTTCGATCGTGTAATAGCTGTACTTGTTCAGCGAGGCGCCGGCTCCCGCGGTCACGAATGGCAGATACGCACCGCGCCGCCGCAGAATTTCGTTGCTGGCGATCTGGATATTCTCGAGCAGAATCCTCAGATTCTGGTT
>DASZPI010000731.1:0-4949 GCA_035550355.1 Pirellulales bacterium | reverse complement strand
GGTTGGTGGGTCGATGCTCGATACTAACAATACCTGTACCGCGAGCACCGACGTCGCGGATATCGACGGCACGTATCGGCGCAAATCGAATCGCCAACGGGAACTATGTTTGGGAAATGCAAGCAGCCGCGCGGCCGAGTCTCACCATCTGGGACGTTGGGCATTGCATTTTGCAAAGCCCGGATTGCACGATGCAATTCGGCGCGAGAGCAAATCGCCCCGATCGCTTAGCGCTCCAGATCGAAAGCCAATGACACGCTCGTAGCGCCGGCTGCCTCGATCTCCACCAGGGTCTCAAGCACGCGCTCGTCGGGCAGGTTGCGGTTGGCACGCAGCAATACGGCGGAGCGCTCAACCGTTTGCATGGCTGAAGACGGCATGTCGCGCAGATTCGCTCGCGAAATTGGGTCGTGATTAAACTACAGCTGTTCCAGCGCGTCGATCGCGACGACCAGGGGCTCGACATCCGGATGTCGCTCGGCCGACGCCCTACGCGGGTGAATGTCGGCGGGGCCGGTACCATTGGTGGGCAACCTTCCAGTCACCCGCAAGAATTCCGGGAGCAATCGCTTCCACGCGCCGGTCGATTGCGTCCGGAGTATCAAGGAGCTATGGCGAGGTGGCTGAACGAGTTCTGCCGGTATTGTGGAGCTGTGCCTGTCAGCGAGTTGAAGCGCGGCGACGTATCCGCCTGGGTGGAGAGTGTACCTTCGTGGCGGTCTCCGGTGACACGGCGCAACGTCATTGCGACCATTCTGTCCGCGTTCAAGTATGCCGCAGATGAGCATGGCGTCCGGAACCCGCTGCACGGGCTCAAGAAGCCGCCGCCGCGGCCGCGTTTGCAATCGTTCTCGCCCGAGGACGAGCAAGCACTCTTCGCGGCAACCGACGAAGCATACCGAAATTTCTTATTCGCGGCGATCCACACGGGTCTGCGGCCGTTCTGTGAGCTGGCAAAGCTCACGGCCGATCACGTCGAGCAGACGCCTCGCGGCATGCTCTGGCGCGTGTACTCAACAAAGACGAAGAAGACGCGCAAGATCCCGGTGCGCGCCGAGGTCGCGACGCTGGTGCGCAAGCTGATGAGGTCCGCGCCGCGAGGCAGCGGCAAAACTTTGTTCCGGAACTGCCAGGGTAAGCCGTGGACCAAGCCGGCCGGAAAGTCCCGGATGTTTGAGCTGAAAAAGCGACTTGGTTGGAATGCCGATCCGACTCGTCGGTCGTTTTCAACTTATACCTGCCGGCACACGTTCGCACATCGGATGCTGTCGGGGTACTGGAACAACGGCACAGGCTGCTCGATCGAAGTGCTCGCCGAGTTGATGGGGAACACGCCTAAGGTAGCGTACGACCATTACGGCAAGGAATGGGGACAGCGTTACCAGGACCCGTTGTGGGCAGCCGTGCTTGGCGACGCGGACAAGCACCGTGGTGCTCGTCGCAAGGTGCACAGCTAATTAAAAAAAGCTCCTCCACATGCACTGGGAACATATAGCCTCGTGCGCGCGAGTGCGCAGAACCTCATGCTCGAGGCCGCCGATGCCGGCGCGACAAAGGCACAATCGTCTCGATCAATAAGCCCTCGGCCCATCGGTCTGAGAATGGAAGATCGTCAGCGCGCGATCGCAGCATTCAGTCCGTGAACGAAGGTCGTGCCGACGAAGCTGTAACTGGGTGCCACTGCAAGCATGGCATATCCTGAGGCGGACCGCCTTGCTGACGGCCCGATTCAAGTGCTCGGTCGGCCAAGTGGGACATCGATTCCCGGGAACGAGAGTCGCCGCACCGGGGACTGGCGAATCGGGGCGCGCGGGGGAACGACCTGCAGGTAGCCGCGCAGCCGCTCGACCTCGCTGGCCGGAATAGATATCCGGCCCTGGCCCTTACGTCCCGTTTGATAGAAATGCACGGTCACGTTCTCGCCGCGCAGGACTAGCAATCCACGCCGCGCCAGGCCGAACCATGCGTAGAGCGTGGTGGGCTTGATCGCCAAGCGCTTTGCGGCCTCGCGCACCGTCAGCAGCTCGCCGTCCATCGCGTGGCATCCCCAGCCCCAGCCGAGTCGTTCGGCCGGTACAACCGGACTGGGAATTCCGGCCACCAAAATCGGGCAGCAACATCGCAATTGCAGAGCTTTGGACGCAAGTCTTTGTGGTGAAGTCGCTTGCGCTAGATTTTCCTGGTTTTCGCGTCAATAGATATGTGGGAAGGGATTTAGCCATCGTGCCGGCACTAGGTTCGTTGAAGGCTGGCCGGAATTCCCAGTCCTGGTGAACCCGCATGCGAAGCAAAAGCGAGGACACCCATGGACCAGGATGCTGAGAAAAGTTTCGGCCCGAAACCTTCGGTTGAGGACCAACCATCTCACAGTTGGACGACCGAGCAACTCGGAGACTACGCCAAAGCCCAGCACCAGTTGATTGTCGATGGCGAGAACCAGCTCGCGCTGGTGTATTGGAATCTCGGCATGGCGCTGACCATCGCGCGCAGGCAGTTTCCACGCGGCGAGTGGGGGCCGCGCCTCCTTTCGCTTGGGATCAGTAAGCCACGTTCGTCACGCGCGTTGGCGATCTTCCGCACGTTCTCTGCCCCGGAACATCTCGCCGACAAGTCCGTCGAACAGGCTTAGGGTGCGCGGCGAACGACTGTTTCGACTTTTCCTTCCGGCCGAGCGTCGAACCGCGTGGCTTCGAGGTCCTCGTGACGGCTGCGATCGTCGGCGGCGATCGTGACCATCAGCACGAGGGCACCCGTACATGTCTTCGCCGGCGATGCTCCGGCCACACGAACCGGGCATCCATTGACCAACGTGAATCGTCTCCCGCTTCTTCGGATGACGGCCCCGGTACTTCGCCAAAAAAAGATCACTAGAAAGATGAACTTAATGATGTTAATATGCCGACGAATTCGGCAAGGGTACTGCGAGTGCGCGCCAGACGCTGCCCAGGATGTTGAGAATTGCAATCGGAGCAAGATCTTTGCCACCCAGTATTTACACGCAGCTCCAGAAACGGATATGCCTGAATCGGCTTGCGATCGTCGGTTCGGTCGTTTTGGCTGCCTTGAACATCGGATGTGATGCCAAGCGGAGCGAAAGTGGCGGGGCGGCCGTTGAGCTACTGAACGTCTCGTACGATCCGACCCGGGAATTGTGGCGAGAGTTGAACCAGAAGTTCACCGCTGAATATTTAGCCAACACCGGCGTAAAGGTGACGGTTCGCCAATCGCACGGTGGATCATCGAGCCAGGCGCGGGCCGTGATCGATGGCCTGGATGCCGACGTCGTGACGCTGGCGCTTTGGACGGACATCGATGCCATCCGTCGCGCTCAACTCGTTCACGACGACTGGGAAAGTCGGTTGCCGAACCATGCGTCACCGTATCGGTCGACGATCGTATTCGTCGTGCGCCGGGGTAATCCGAAGGGGATCAAAGATTGGCCCGACCTGGTTCGGCCTGACGTGCAAATCATCACGCCGAGTCCGAAGACCTCGGGCAACGGCAAGCTGAGTTTTCTGGCCGCCTGGGGATCGGTCATCACCCGTGGCGGATCGGATGAGGACGCTGAAAAGTTCGTTGCCAAACTCTATCGGCAGACGCCGGTGCTCGATTCCGGAGCGCGCGGCGCGACGACTACTTTCGCGCAAAAAGGGATCGGAGACGTGCACCTGACCTGGGAGAATGAAGCACGCCTGGAAGTGCAAGAGGCCGGCGGAGCACTCGAAGTCGTGTATCCGCCGGTGAGCATTCAAGCGGTGCCACCGGTCGTTTGGGTCGACGCCAACATCGATCGTAAAGGAACGCGAAGCGTAGCCGAGGCGTATTTGAAATTTGCGTACACCGACGCCGCGCAAGCGATTATTGCGAAGCATTTCTATCGACCGACCAGCGAAAAAGTGCTGGCCGAGCACGTCGCGGACTTTCCAGCGATTGAGTTGTTCACGATCCAGCGGATCGCTCGGGGCTGGGGCGACGCGAACGAGCGATTCTTTCGCGAGGGGGGCGTTTTCGACAGTATCTACACGGGCAAATCCCCATGAGACGCCATCGTGTGCTGCCCGGCTTTGGTTTGAGCCTCAGTGGCACGCTCCTTTATTTGGGCGCATTGGTGGTCGTGCCGCTGAGCGCTTGCGTGTTCAAGGCGTCGTCGTTGACGGCGAACGAGTTTTGGGCCGCCGTGTGGACCGAGCGCGCCCGCGCCGCGTACCGGTTTACGTTTGGCGCTTCGTTCGTTTCGGCGCTCGCGACGATGGTGCTCGGCGTACTGATAGCCTGGGTTTTGGTGCGGTACGAATTTCCGCTGAAACGGTTGTTCGATTCGCTCATCGACGTGCCGTTCGCGTTGCCGACCGCGGTCGCGGGACTGGTGTACTCGAACCTATACGTCGAGCAAGGCTGGTTCGGCCGCTGGCTGGTGCCGCTGGGAATTCATGGGGCGTACTCGCGATTGGCCGTGGTGCTGGTGCTGACGTTCATTGGGTTGCCGTTCGTCGTGCGCGCGGTTCAACCGGTGCTGGAAAGCCTCGATGCCGACGCCGAAGAGGCAGCCCATCTGCTCGGCGCCACGCGCTGGCAGACGTTCGTGCGCGTGATCCTGCCGTCGCTGCTGCCGGCGGTTGTGACCGGTTTCGCGCTCTCGCTTGCACGGGCGTTGGGCGAGTACGGTTCGGTAGTGTTCGTCTCAGGCAACATGCCGTTCAAGACCGAGATCGCTCCTGTGCTAATCGTCGCTCGGCTCGAGGAGTTCGCCTACAGCGAGGCGACCGCGATCGCAGTAGTGCTGCTGGCGGCCTCGTTCACGATGCTCATCGTGATCAACCTCCTCGAGCGATGGAGCAGCCGGCATGTCGCATGACGTTGCGCCACGACCATTGCCGTATCGATCCGCACGCGACGACCATCCCATCGTGCGCGCTTTGCTGATCGTCACGGCGGCGGCCGTCATCGTC
>DASZPI010000730.1:0-2718 GCA_035550355.1 Pirellulales bacterium | reverse complement strand
TCGAGTCGTCGCTATGTTCAGCGACGGTCGTTGCGGGTTCGGATTTTGTCGGCGCGGGCGGTTGCTGCGGATCAGCCTGACTGGGCTCGTGCGGCTCGACAACGGGAGGTGGATCGCGCGGCTCGACCAGCTCGTCGGCCTGCGGCGGCTCGGCCGGCGAACCCTCGACAAAATCGAGGTGCACCATCGTTTCACGCCCCGGCCCGCCCGGCTGCACGACGACGCGCACCGAGCCGGCATACACGGCCAGCAACACATGCGCCCAGACCGAGAGCACAATGCAGTTGTGGATCGGCTCGGCGCGACGATACCGCACCAGGGCAATTACGAGGCCGATCGTACCGAGCCCCAAGCCCGACCATACGACTGTCCAAAAGGTGTCGAGCTGCCCGAAGATCGCGATCGCCGCAAACAGCGGGAGCATGCGGCGCCTATCGGGTTTGCTTCGATCGTTGAACCGAGACGGCCAGTTGAGTCACGCCGGCGCGCTTGCAGGCGTTGAGCACTTCGGCAACGTTCTTGTAGCGGCCATCGGCGTCGCCGCGCACCAGCACGCTCAAGTCATGACGATGGGCACAGTCGGCCGCCAGCTGGTTCGTAAGCTGGTCGACGGTCACCGGCTTCGCGTCGAGCGTGATCTGGCCGTCGCGGTAGACGTTGACAATGCGCTTGTCGTTGGCCACGGCCAGCGACGGATGGTTTGCCACCTGCGGAACGCGTAGCCCGATCTTGCGCTCCATCTCGCTGAACTTGGTGCCCACCATGAAAAAAATGATGAGCAAAAACGTGACGTCGATCATGCTCGTCAGGTTCAGCGATGGCTGCTCGTCGATGTGCGTTTTGAGCGGCAATGTGGCGTCTCAGATTTGAGATTCGCGATCTCACGCGGCCTCGCGCGAACGGCTGCGTGACGGTTTGCTGCGCGGCGCCTCCTGCAGCGCCTCGGCCGAGATCAGCGCAACCAGTTCCTGGCCCAGTGCATCGATGCGAATTACGAGCTGATCGACTCGACTGATAAAGAACAGGTAACATGTTAGCGCGGGGATCGCGACGACGAGCCCGGCGGCCGTGGTGATCAGCGCCTCGCTGATACCGCCGGCCAGCATTTCGGGGCGGCCCATTGCGTCGGAGGTGGCGATCTCGTTGAAGGCGTGAATCATGCCGAACACCGTGCCCAGCAGGCCCAGCAAGGGGCTGATGGTCGCCACGCCATTGAAGATCCGCACGTACCGGCGCAGACCGTTCACCGCCCGCTCGCCGCTGTCGAGGATCGCTTGCTCGACTTCGCCTGCCGGTCGGCCCCATTTGCGCATCGCCCCGGCGAAGACCTGCGCAACAGGACTGTTATTCTCGAGGCACAAGGCAAGTGCTTCGTCGCGGTCGAGTTCGCCTTCGCCCAACTGATGCAGCAGGCGTTTGACGAACGGTCCGGGAATGACTCGGCCGCGACGCAAGGCGACCGATCGCTCGAGCACGAACACCAGCGTTAGCACCGAGCAGAAGAAGATCGGAATCATCAAGATTCCACCCGCCTGGATGATCTCCAGCAGGTTCTTCGAAGGGATACTAGCCATCGGCTCGTCGGCGGCCAGCGGTCCGGTGTCGAGATTATCGGCGGCCGCAGTCTGCGCGATCGCTTGCGGCACGATCGACGCAGCGCTGACGCTCAGCGTCAGGCCCACCAGGGTTGCGAAGGTGAATCGGAGCTTCGTATCCATGCCGGTTCACCTTCATCCGTTCGAACCTTCGACTCGATCAGCCGCCATGCGCTCGCGTGCGGTTTTCACGAGACCGCGGGCTAGCGCCCGGCGGCTGATGATTGCCGTTACGGCATGCCGGCTCCCGGTCCTTGATCGACGTTGCCGACCATGTGCAGGTGGTTGTGGTCGATGTAGATCACCTCACGCGAGTCTTCGTCGGTGTGGCTCGACGGTAGCGGCCAGCCGATGCGCGTCGTCTGCGAGTAGTACACCGTGCACTTGTAGTGGGCGTGGTGCTGCTGCGCCGGTCCGATCAGCGGGTAGAATCGCGGCGGATCGACGTAGTCGCAGATTGGCTCGACCGTCATCCGCACGTTGTTGCGTTGGATTTCGTAGCCCAGCGGCAAACCACCCTGTACCGGGCTGGCCTTTTCGAGCGCTCGCATCACTTCGTCCGGCGTGGGCGGATCGAGCGCGACGGCGGGACCACCTGCAGTCAATGGACCCAGGATGGGCACGCGCTCGTATCGCTCGGCGTTCCACTTTCGATCTTCAACCGCCTTCTGCCAGTACGGGCTCACCGGAATCGGAAACGGCACGTGCAGGTAAGGCATGTACGTGGTGGCGAACGGCCAGGTGCAACCCGTCGTACCGAGGGCGCAGGCCAGCAAAGCCAAAATCGCCGCAGCATGCATGGGCTTGGTACGCATCGAGCAATCTCCTGGCGTCGGACGATTCCGGGTGGTAGGACCAGCCTTTGGGCACTCTAGGGCCTACATATCGACCCAAGATGGACCGAACTTGCGGGTTTTTCCGGTTCGATCGAAAAAACCGATCGCAGAGCCCCGCACACCAACTCACTTGCGATTTGGTGCGGCCGTCAAAAACACAAGCCTCCGAGCGGTTTAGGTCCGCTCGGAGGCCGTGGTGCGAGCATCGGTCAAGCGATCAGCGCCGGCGGCTGACCCCGCCGGTGGGCCGAATTAGTGATGGCAGTGACGATCGTGGAAGTCGAGGA
>DASZPI010000729.1:0-3528 GCA_035550355.1 Pirellulales bacterium | reverse complement strand
TTGGTACGTTGCTTGGGCCGATTCGCTCACGACGTATTCGGTCCGCGGCGCGGGATGGAACGCGAGCCGATCGCGGCGAACGACCAGCTCGACCGTTGCTTCGCCGTGGGCGATCGGGCTGCGCACGTCGACCGCTAAGGTTTCGCCTGGCGCCACGCGATCGTTGGCCGACACCGCAGCCGCTTCGGCATGGGCAATCCGTAGCAGCGGGTCGCCCAGCAGATTGAATAACAGCACATGCTCGGCGCGTTCGTCGGCCAAATCGGTTTGGGCCGGATTGATGGCCCGCGCGACGGAGTCGAGGGCCCGCGCCTGCAAGCCATCGCGCGCTCCCAGCAGCATGCCGCGCTTGGCATGTAAGACCACCTCGCCCAGCGTACCGCGTCGCTGGACCAGCCATTGATCGAGTAGTTGAGTCCCTAACACGGCCATGGCGTAGGGCATGGTGACGCGCGATCCGCCGACCACCGCCACCGGCCCACGAGGGCTGCGCAAAAATTCCTCGGCCAGGCAGCGGTTCGTGGCATCGTAGGCGGCTGCGTAGCAGGCCAGGAACAGCGCGATCGGCGGCGTGCGTTCGGCGTGCAACGCATCGGCGTCGTCCGCCCCCAGAATGCGGTGATCGCCATGGGGGACCTGCACCACCCCGAGTTCGCGCGGCTGCGCGTGCCCTAAATACACCCAGGCCAACGAACCTTCGTTGAGCCGATCGAGCGCGGTCTGACAGAAGCGGCTGGGAGCTGGACAGTAGGGGCTGCGCCAGCTTGCGTAAGTCATGGTCGTCGCGTAGCCGGCCGGTATCTGCTGACAGAGGATCGTCTTTGTCGCCGCCTCGAGCGCTAAGTCGGTCAACGTGCCGAATCCTCCAACGCCTGCCACAAAGTGGATTTGCCGTCGCCACAAGTCGAAATCAAGCGACTGCTCGTACGCAAGAATCTTGGCCACGATGATCGAAAGGTCGGCGGCAGTTGCCGCTGGCAGGCGACCGACCGCCACGTCGGGAGCACCGTCGCGATCCAGGTCGCCGTAGTCGTGATCGCTGGCGATCGTCGGCTCGGAACCGTACTGCACATTCACGCGCGCCCGCGGATGGAAGGTCGGCACGTGGCGGCGCGCGTCGCCAACCAGCACCACCCACCGCAGCGTGGCGGGATCGCTGGCCTGGTGAATGCGAGCACGCACCTCCTCGGCAGAGCCGAAATTGTTGACGACCGCCACACGATGCCCTTGCCCCCGGCGATACGCCAGCCAGGGCTCGAGCGCACTGCGAAACTCCTCGGGACAAACGACGACCGTATCGGCAGCCGCGGCAGGCGCCGCGCCGGCAAGCAACGCTGTCAGCAGGTAGGCAAGCATGTCGGGCGGTGCTGGGTGAAAGGAACAAGGTAGCCAGCGCAATGGTAGGCGCGCGGCGGCTATCGCGACAATGCCGATTGGCGGGCGTCGGCTGCCGTTTCCCACTCGTTCCGCGTCGCGCCAGGTCGTGGCGGCGGATCGCTGCGACCAAGGAGCGACGCGACGGGAATCAATTGCCGTTGCGCGGCGGATCGGTCTCGCGGAGCAGTCGCTCCAGGGCCGCTGGCTCGACCGGCTTGGTGAAATGCTGATCGAAACCGGCTTCTTTCGAGCGCCGCAGATCCTCTTGCTGACCGTAGCCGGACACCGCCACCAGCCGGACCTTGGCCAACGGGGGTTCGCTGCGCATTCGCCGTGCCAGCTCGTAGCCATTCATGCCGGGCAGGCCGATATCGAGCAGCACGACCTCGGGCAAAAAATCGTGCGCGATTGCCAGGGCTTCGGCACCATCGTGGGCCGTTTTTACGTCGTGCCCCCAAAGCCGCAACAACATGGCGATGGTTTTGGCGGCATCGACGCTGTCGTCGACGACTAGGACGCGTCGCCGCTTTGCGTCGGCCGCAGGATCGCGCGGCTTCTCAGGCCGGGGCGACGTCGGCGCTTGGACGGTCGGCAGATGAATTACGAATTCGCTTCCCTGTCCGGGGCCGCGGCTGTCGGCCATGATCCGTCCTCCGTGCATCTCGATGAGTTTGCGAACCACGGTTAGTCCAATGCCCAGGCCGCCCTCGGTTCGCTCGAGCGACTGATCGCCTTGCACAAACAGATCGAAAATGTACGGCAGCGTCTCGCGCGGGATGCCGATACCTTCGTCGCGCACCGAAATGACCGCCTCGCCCCCGTCGAGCTTGGCGGTGAGCCAGAAGCGGCCGGGGCTGCTCGAAAACTTCGAAGCGTTGTTGAGCAAGTTGCCGATCGCCTGCGTCAAGCGCGTCGCATCGGCTTCAAGCATCACCGGCTTCGAAGGCATATCGACGATCAATTGCTGCTTGCGCTCGTTGACCAACGGCTGAACCGTTTCGATGGCATGCGACAAGACCGTTTGCAGCGAAACCGGCTGCCGGCGGAGCTCGATGTGTCCGCGCATGATCCGCGACACGTCCAACAGATCATCGACCAGCCGTGCGAGATGCTGCACCTGCCGCTGCGTAACCTGGCGGGCCTCGGCCAGCGCCGCTTCGCCGACGTTCGGTGTGTTCATGATTTGCAGTGCACTGCGAATCGGTGCCAGTGGATTCCGCAGTTCATGGCCCAGCATGGCCAGGAACTCGTCCTTGCGACGACTGGCCTGCTTCACCTCGTTGTAAAGCCGCGCATTCTCGATGGCGATGGCGGCGCGTTGCGCCAGCTCCTCAGCGATTTGCAGGTCGGCCCGATCGTACCGGTGGCCCGATTCGGCGGCGATGAACGTAATGACGCCCATCGTGCGACCGCTCACGATCAACGGCACGCCAATGTACGAGCGCAGCCCCAGGCGACGAATGACACCGAGCAGCTCGGGGTCCCGAATCGCCTGAGCGAGCAAGCTATCCGGAATGTCGGCGACCAGTTCCGAGCGTCCCATGCGGATCACGCTCCAAGCGCCGACCGGCGCATGAGGATCGGGCGGGTACTTTTTGCGCAGTTCTTCCGCCAGCTCCACCTTTGCCGGATCGGCATGCGCGACCGCGACGCGCACGAGTTGCTGATCGCCCTCGAGCAAATCGACCGAGCACCAGTCGGCAAACTTCGGCACGGCAAGCTGGGCCACGCGATTTAACGTGCTGGGAACATCGAGCAATTCGGAGAGCAGCTTTCCCGATTCGGCAAGAAAGGTCAGCCCGGTCTCGCGGCGCTTTTGTGCCGTGATATCGCGAGCGATCTTCGACGCCCCCACGATCTTGCCTTCGTCATCCTTAATGGGCGAAATCGTCAGCGAGACGTTCAGGCACCTGCCATCCTTGCACACACGCTGCGTTTCAAAATGCTCGATCCGCTCGCCGCGCTTCAGCCGATCGATCAGATGCGGCAGCTCGTCGGGATGCCCCGGGGGGATCAGCCGAGTGATGGGCTGGCCGATGATCTCGTCGGCCAAGTAGCCGTACAGCCGCTCGGCGCCTCGATTCCAACTAACGATCACGCCGTCGAGCGTTTTGCTGATGATCGCGTCGTCCGACGATTCGACGATGGCAG
>DASZPI010000728.1:0-2134 GCA_035550355.1 Pirellulales bacterium | reverse complement strand
ACTCTTGCTTGCCCGGCATGCCGTCGCGCCCGGGCTCAGTCACCGCATAACGAGTATGCGGCAGCAGCAGCTTCCAACGACCTGTGCGAATGCCTTCGAGCGACCAGGCGTTGTAATAGTAAAAGACATCGTACGCGCTCTTAGCGCCGTGCTCGCCGGCCATGAGCGCCGAGATATCGTGACCGTCGATCTTTTTCTTGGGCGGCTTCGCACCGGCCATCCGCACCACGGTCGGCAGAATGTCCATCGCGGTGGCCAACTCAAGGCACACCCGCCCCTCGGCGACATGCCGGGGCCAGCGCATGATGCACGGCACGCGGAACCCGCCTTCGAAACTGGTCGATTTCCCCTCGCGCAGCGGCTTCGCACTGCCGCCGTGGTTGCCGTAGGTTAACCACGGACCGTTGTCGGAAAAGAAGATCACCAGCGTCCGCTCGTCGAGCTCGAGCCGTTTGAGCGTCGCCAGAACCTCGCCGACCGACCAGTCGATTTCCTCGCAGGCATCGCCGTAGGGGCCGCGGGCCGATTTGCCTTGGAATCGATCCGAGGCGGCCAACGGCACGTGCGGCATGTTGTGGGCAATGTACAAGAAAAACGGTTCGTCCTTGTGGCGCTCGATGAAATCGATCGACCGTTCGGTGTACCAGCGCGTGAACTGCGATTGATCGGGGTTGTACGCCACGATCTTCTCGCCTTCCATCAGCGGCAGGTCGGAAAAGAAAATCTTCTTCGTCGGGTGCCGCGGCCACTGATCGTTCGAGTACGGCGTGCCAAAGTACTCGTCAAAGCCGTGACGCGTCGGCAGAAACTGCGGCCGATCGCCGAGGTGCCACTTGCCAAACATGCCGGTGGCATAGCCCGCTTGTTTGAGCAACTCGGGCAACGTTTCCTCATCGGCGCTGAGGCCGGTTTCCGAATCGGCCTCGAGCACCACGGGCAGACCCACGCGCTGCGGATAGCAGCCGGTCATCAGCGCCGCCCGCGAAGGCGAGCAAACCGACGACGCGACATGGAACTCCTGAAAGCGCATCCCCTCGCGCGCCATGCGGTCGAGGTTCGGCGTGGCGAACCCCTCGGCCCCAAAGCAGCCCAGGTCGGCGTAGCCCTGGTCATCGGTCAGAATGATCACGATGTTCGGTCGACGTGGCCTGGCGCTATTCTCGATTGCAAACGATCGCGAGGTCGATGCGAGCGACAGCGACAAAATAACAAGGTGCGTGCCAGCCGTGCGTAAAAGATGCATCGTAGATCGGACCCAGAGCCGCGAGGACCTCGAACCACTTCGATCGGCGTGCCAACGAGGGCAAGACTCGAATATCAGCTCGATCGCGGAGCGAGTCAACGAGCAGCGATCGATGGCAGCCGGAAAAAAAACTCCAACGGCCGCGCCAGGTCCGCCGCCTAGATCAGCGCGCGGATTTGGTCACACGTCGTGTTGTTGACCTTCTGCGCAAGTTGCGTGACGTTGCCGTTGCGGTGGCATTCGTCAATCGTTTTCGCATGCGGCACCCATGCGCCGCCCTGAAAAACAAGCGCGCTCGTGGTCCTCCAACAGGACAAGCGGCTCATCGTCGGCGACCGTCGGCGGTGCGACGCGCGCAACCCGCGCGAACGGCGGGTCGCTAGCGCGCCGGCGAGCGTTCTGCGTTGCCGTCGGTCTCGGCGTCGTTCATTGCGCCTTGCATGCCGTGCATGGCAGCAGCAGCACGCCTTGTCGAGCAGCCCATTGCCTCAACTCCTTGGAATGCGTTGCGCACACTTTCAGTCGAACGGAAGGCGCAAGCTGATCGTCGACGCAGTTGATACGGTGCAGATGCGCGACGTTGTTGTCTCGACAACTAAGGAAGAAGCTCTCGGGATGTTCGTCGCGCCATTGCTTGAAACGCGAGCTTGCGCCTTGCGCCGTGAGATCGAAGATATCAATCGGCGTGGCGGATTGAGCCGTACGGCGGCATGAACTTTTCATGATTGGACCTCTCGCGAGGACGGCGGAATCCTCGTGTCTCAACTTCGACGTCGAGAAGAAAGCTTCGGTGGGCCGACAAAGACGCGAAGCGTCAGGGCTTCGTGGGGAGCCAAGACACATCGGTAGGGAAGGCGAGAGAGCGGGCGACGTGGCGATTCAGAAGCGCGA
>DASZPI010000727.1:0-7153 GCA_035550355.1 Pirellulales bacterium | reverse complement strand
GAGCGCGTACAGGGCGCCGGCAGCGATGATGCCGGCCTGGCGCATGCCGCCCCCAAACAATTTGCGGTGTCGTTTGGCGTCGCGCATTAGCTCCTTCGAGCCGCAGATGGCCGAGCCGACCGGCGCCCCCAATCCCTTGCTGAAACACACGCTCACCGTGTCGAAGCTGCGCGCCCAGCGCTCGGCCGAAATGCCCGTGGCCACCACGGCGTTGAACAGCCGTGCCCCGTCGAGATGCGTTCCCAAGCCATGTTCGTGCGCCCAGCCACAGACGCGCTCCACCTCGGCCAAGGGCAGCACCGCGCCCCCGGCGCGGTTGTGCGTGTTCTCTAGGCACAACAAGCGGCTGCGCACGTAGTGCATGTTGTCGGGACGCAGCAAGCCTTCGAGCTGCTCGAGCTGCAACATGCCGCCGCGGCCATCGACCGTGCGCGTTGCCAGGGCGCTGAGCTGAGCGACCCCCCCTTGCTCGTGGTTGTAAATGTGGCAGCCTGACTCGAGGATCACCTCGTCGCCCGGCCGACAGTGCAGCCGCACGCCAATCTGGTTCGACATCGTTCCCGACGGGACGAACATCGCCGAGTCTTTACCCAGCATTGCGGCGATGCGTTCTTCCAGGGCGTTGACCGTGGGGTCTTCGGCCAGCACGTCGTCGCCGACCGGCGCCTCGGCCATGGCGGCGCGCATTGCAGTCGTCGGTCGGGTCGCGGTGTCGCTACGCAAGTCGATCGGAGTACGGGGCATGGAATTCGTCATTCAAGGTTGAGTTCAGGAATTCGGGATGACTGCGGAACGATTCTAACAGACGCGCAATCCTGAATCCCGACTCCTGACCCCCGCTGTGGAGAGGCCTTCCCGATTTGGGGCCATCTCTGGCAGAATACGGGCAAAGAACAGCCCGAGACCGAGGCCCTTTTCGTATGACATCGCTTTCGCCCCCAGCCCAAATCCAGACCGATATCCGCCGCGTCGCGATCCTGTTTGCCGGCGGTCCAGCGCCTGCGGCCAACGCCGTGATCTCGACGGCGGCAGTCTCGTTCCTGCGAAACAAGATCGAAGTCGTCGGAATTCTGCACGGCTACTCGCATCTGGTCGAATTCAGTTCCGACCACCCCATGCAGGCCGGTCGCGACTACATCACGATCGATCACAAGGTGCTCAAACGGACCCGCAATAGCCAAGGCATTTTGATCGGCACCGCGCGCACGAACCCGGGCAAGCACGTGTCGAGCCCTGAGCATCTGCGCGACCCCGAGCGCGTGAAGCCGCTGCAAACCGTGCATGCCGCGCTGGTGTCGCTGGGGGTCGATGCGTTGGTCTCGATCGGCGGCGACGACACGCTGAAGACGGCCAACAAGTTCCAGATGTTTCAGGAGCACTTGCCCGCCGGCGCCAAGCGCATCCCCGTCGTGCATTTGCCCAAGACGATCGACAACGATTACATGGGCATCGACTTTACGTTCGGCTATTTCACGGCGGTCGAAACGCTCGCCTCGGAGATTCGCAATTTGCTGGCCGACGCCGAGGCGGGACGCACCTATTACCTGGCCGAAACCATGGGCCGCAGCGCCGGTTGGCTGGCCTACGGCGCCGCGATTGCCGGCGAAGCCAGCCTGGTGGCGAGCGTCGAAGACATTCACGGCAAGTATCGCGACGAAGAAACCACGACCGACGCAACCACCGGCAAGACCACCACTCGGCCCGTGATGAAGGTCGACGAAGTGGTGAAGCGCGTGGTGCGCACCATGCGTGCCCGCGAGGACGAGGGCAAGGAGTTCGGCGTGATCGTGTTGGCCGAGGGGCTGGCCGAGTTCCTGCCGAGCTCGTACCTGCAAGGCATCGCACGTGACGAGCACGGCCATATCGCCATTGCGCAGGTGAATTTCAGCCGCACGTTCGCCAAGCTGATCATGGAAGAATACAAGCGGCAGACCGGCAAGAGCCGCAAAGTCACCGGGTTGCAGCTAGGGTACGAGGCGCGTTGTGCGCGGCCGCACGCGTTTGACGTGATGCTCGGCAGCCAGCTTGGCGTCGGAGCGTATCGAGCACTCGTCGAGCGGAAGCTCAACGGCGTGATGGTCTCAGTGGCCGGCCAGTTGGAATTGCGCTACGTGCCGTTCACCGAGCTCGTCGATCAGCAGACGTTGGTGACCGTGGTGCGCTACGTCGATCGCGACAGCGATTTCCATCGCCTGGCGCGATTCCTCGAGACGCACGTCAACGAGTAGTCGCTGGTTGCTCGTCGCTGGTCGCTCGTGTTTAACTGCCGCTAACTCGCTACTCGCTCAGCGTTCCCTTGGTGCTCGGCACTCCGGGGCAGCGCGGATCGTGTTCGATTGCCATTCGCAGTGCGCGGGCCGTGGCTTTGAAGATCGCCTCGGCAACGTGATGGCTGTTGCGGCCGTGATGCAGCACGACGTGTAAATTGCACAGGGCGTTCGCGGCCACTGCCTGCCAGAAGTCTTCGACCAGTTCGCTATCAAAGTCGCCAATCTTCGCGGCGGCGATCGGCGCCTGGAACACCAGGTAGTAACGTCCGCTCAGGTCGATGGCGCTGGTGACTAGGGTCTCTTCCATCGGCAGCGTGAAGTGGCCGTAGCGGCGGATGCCCGCCTTGTTGCCGAGCGCCTGCCGCAGCGCCTGCCCAAGGCAAATGCCGGTGTCTTCGACCGTGTGATGCTGGTCGACGTGCAGATCGCCCTTGGCTTGTACCGTCAGATCGATCGCGGCATGGCGGGCCAGCAGCGTCAGCATGTGGTCGAAAAACCCGACGCCGGTATGGATCGTCGACGTGCCGCTACCGTCGAGATTCAACTCCAGGTGAATCTCGGTCTCAGCGGTCTTGCGGTCGATGGTGGCGTTGCGGGACATGGGCACGTTGTGGGCAGTGGGCGGTCGCGGACGATGATATTTGCTCGATCTTAGAATTATGCCTCCGGCAACGCAGACGTCATGGGTATGATGCCGAAAACTCTCCGAATGTTTACTGCGGAGTACTTACTTTCTCCTTCAGTAGCGCCAGGCAGGCATCGATCTGCGCGTCGGTGCCAACGCTGATCCGCAGGCCATCGCCCCAGCCGGCGTAATTCATGTAACGCACCAGCACACGGTTCGTTTTCAGATACTCATACAACGGCTTTGACGGATGCGACGGATGCGCCGACCACACGAAGTTGGTCTGCGAATCGACCACCGAGAAGCCCAGCTCGCGCAACCCCGCCGCAAGCCGCGAACGTGTGGCGAGAATTTTCTTTCGGTTGTCAGCCAGCCAGGCCTGGTCGTTGATCGCGGCAGTCGCGGCGGCGATCGAAATCGCGTCGACGTTGTACGAATCCTTGATCTTCACTAGCCCTGCGATCATCTGCGGTTGGCCGACAATGAAGCCGAACCGCAGACCCGCCAGCGCGTACGACTTGCTCAAGCTGCGCGAGACAAGAATCTTTTCGCAGCGCGCGACCAGGTCAACGCAATTCGTCTCGGCGAAATCGGCATACGCCTCGTCGACCAACAGCGGGCACGGCAGGCGCTCGGCCAGATCGAGCACGCGCTGCGGCGCGATCATGGTGCCCGAGGGGCTGTTGGGGTTCGGCAGAAAAGCGAGCCTCAGGCCGTCGGCAGCCGTGGCGAATTCGATTGGCAGCGACCAATCGTCGTTGAATCGCACCTCGGTGCTGCGTGCGCCTTGGATCTCGGCAAGGGTCTTATAAAGGATGTAGCTCGGATACGGCAGCCGGAGGAGTTGCCCTTCGCCGACAAACGCCCGCGTAACAAGCGTTAAGATTTCGTCGCTGCCGTTGCCGCACAGGATGCACTCCGGCGCGACGCCTAACACATCGGCCGCGCGCTGTCGGAAGGGGGTGGCCATGGGGTCGGGATAGCGCTCGAGTCCGCGCTCGAGCGCCGCCAAAATCGCCAGCTTGACCGCCGGCGATGCGGGGTACGGATTCTCGTTCGTATTGAGCTTGATGAACTTGCCGGCCTGCGGCTGCTCGCCGGGGATGTAGCCCGACATACGGTCAATGGTGGGACGAAAGTACGACATGAATGCCAGACGTTGCGAGAGCGAAGGCGCGAAACTCTTATTGTGCCTTGCGGCGCTCGGCTCGACCAGTCGGGATGGTCCAGGTCGACGGGCCCGTGCCCGAAGTGCCCGGGGCATTCGCGATCGGTAACGTCCCAGAGGTGCTCGGGCGAAATTCGCCGGGGGCCCGACGCTCGCGGCTCGTCACGCCCGGCTGGAACGCAGCGGTGCGCGTTTGCGTTTCAGGCGTCCGATCAGCGCCTCGGCGTCGAGCGGCGCTGCGCTTTTCTGGTCGTTGTCGAAATAGCAGAATATCGATCGCCTTTGCCGTCGCCAGCGACGAAACTCGCCCGCCCACTTCCGCAACGTGGCCGCAGGGTAACGGCTGTGATACTCACCGGTGGGACCGTGGCCGCGCACGTAGACAAAATCGGCGGTTGCTTCCCAGGGAGCCGGGGCATCGCGATGGTCCGAGATGCACAAGGCGATGTTGTGATCGCGCAGCAGGTCGAAAATTGCATGGTCGTACCAACTCGCATCGCGAAATTCGAACGCATAGCGGCGGCGCTTCGACAGCAGCTTGAAGAACGACGCCAGCCGCTCGCGATCTGCTTTGAAGCGGGCGGGGAGCTGAAACAACACTGGTCCTGCCTTGGGGCCGAGCGCTCGGAGGCGGGTTTCCATCAGTTTGAGGCTGTTGCGGCAGTTGTCGCTTAGCCGCTTCCAGTGGGTGATGAACTTCGAGGCCTTCCAGGCGAACACGAAGTCATCATGCGTATCGTCGCGCCAACTGCGCACCGCCTCGAGGCTGGGCGTGCGATAGAACGAACCGTTGATCTCGGTGGTCGGAAACTGCGTAGCGTACCAGGCGAGCCACTTCTTTTTCGGCACGTCCTGCGGATAGAACGGCCCGCGCCAGCCGTCGTACGTCCAACCCGAGGTGCCGATCGCAACGTGCTTCATCGCGGCCGAGCCTCAGCGCGCTTGCTTACGCTTTCGGGTCGTCTTCGCGCCGCGTAATGCTTTCTGGATCTTGCGCCTGGCGCCCTTGCCGCGCACCGCCCGTTCGAGCAATTGCTGGGCCCGCTTGGGGCCATGACGACCCAGCGGCCTGAACTCGCGCCCTTCGATGGCGTTGTACGCGACAAAGAAATCCTCAATTTCGTCCAACCGCTGCCGGGACACCTGCTTGAGCGATTCGTACTCGGCTGGGTTGCACGAGGTGGCGATCGTAGCAATCAGCCGATCGTTGCGGATGACCTCTCCGTGCTCGGTCTGCTCGGCCTCGATCACGCCGATCAACCGGGCCGGCACGACGCACCCCGAAAATGCCGGTTCGTCCATCAGCAGCAGCACATCGATCGGATCGCCATCTTCGCCTTTGGTCGAGGGAATGAACCCAAAGTTGTAGGGAAACGCCATACCCTGCGGCAGCATTTTGCTCAGGTGCCATTGGCCGGTCGATGGCTCGAATTTGTACTTGTTGCGCGAGCCTTTCGCGGTATCGACCACGACATTCACCAAGCCCGTGTCGAAAATCGAGCGCAGGAAGTTCTTCGACGGTGGTCGTCATAACAGCAAAGCGAATGCAAAATCGGTGCCTGTGCGGCTGCGATCGGCGCGAAACCTGCAACCGCGGCACACTTGGCGGTCCATAACGTATCGCAATTCAGCGGATGAGGTGCCTTCGATGGCCAAGTATGGTAAGAAGTCGAAAAAGTCGGTCAAAGGTGCCATGCGCAGCCGCAAAAAAGGCACTCTGAAAAGCGGCAAATCCGGAAAGAAAGTGAAGAGCAAGAAGCAAGCGATCGCGATCGGCCTGTCCGAGGCGCGGAAGAAGGGAGCGAAAGTGCCGAAGAAGAAAAAGTCGTCGAAAAAGAAAAAATCTTCCTGATCAGGGAGTCGATGGAACGCTTACGCGCCGCGATCGCCAACCAGCCGTTGCAGGTCGTCCCAGTAGTGCGGGTACGTTTTCGCGGTGCAGCCGGGATCGCGGATCACCACGCCAGGCACGCGCAGACCCACGAGCGACAGGCTCATCGCCATGCGATGGTCTTCGTAGGTGTCGATGGTTGCCCCGTGCAGCGGCCGCGGTTCGATCCCGAGACCATCGGCGCGTTCGTCGACCGTGGCGCCAAACTTGCGCAGCTCGGTGGCCAGCGCCGCGATGCGGTCGGTCTCTTTATGGCGGATATGCGCGACGTTGGTGATCGTGGTCGGCCCATCGGCAAATAGCGCGACGGCGGCAAGCGTTTGCACCGTGTCGCTGATCGCGTTCATATCGACCGTCACGCCGTGCAGCGTGCCGCCGGTCACCGTGATCGACTGCGGACCCTCGATCACCTGGCAACCCATGCGCTCGAGGACATCGACAAAGGCGACGTCGCCTTGCAGGCTGCGCCGCGACAGGCCTTCAACCGTTACGGTGCCGCCGGTGATCGCGGCGGCGGCGAAGAAATAACTCGCCGCCGAGGCATCAGGCTCGATTTCGTAGTCGACCCCGTGGTACGTGGCGTGGGGAATGTCGAACCGCGTGAATTGCTCGTCGACGCGCACCTTGACGCCGAAGCTGCGCATGACAGCGAGCGTCATTTCGACATACGGCCGCGAAACGAGCGTCCCTTCGACCATCAGCGTGATTGGCGCCGCCGCGTACGGAGCGGCCATCAGCAAACCGCTCAGGAATTGGCTCGAAATGTCGCCGCGCACGCTGGCCATGCCGCCGCGCACGCCGCTGCCGCGCACGATCACCGGCGGGCAATGGTTGCCTTGCTCGCTGGCGACATTCGCCCCCAACGAGCCCAGTGCCACGAGCAAATCGCCGATCGGACGCTCGTGCATCCGCCGCGTGCCATGCAGTCGGTAACGGCCTTGCCCCGCAATGGCCAACATCGGCACCAGAAAGCGGATGGTCGTGCCGCTATTGCCGATGAACAGCTCGGCGGCCTCGGCAGGCACCCGACCTGCGCAGCCAGCGACTTCGATCGTGGCCGAATCATCGTGCGCGTTAACGGTGATGCCCACAGCCCCCAACGCGTCGAGCATCACGCGCGTGTCGTCGCTGGCCAAGGCGCCGCGCAGCACGCTCGTGCCTCGTGCCGCCATGGCGCAGAGGAGCGCGCGGTTCGTGAT
>DASZPI010000726.1:0-2076 GCA_035550355.1 Pirellulales bacterium | reverse complement strand
CTCTTCAAGTTCCTTGGGGGCGGCGGCGCGCTCTTCGCGGAAGGCGGCCTCCTTCGTCTGCCAGTTTTCCGCCAGCGACAGCTCGTTGAGCGCCTGGTTGTACAGGGCGGCTGCCTTTTGTTGCAGCTCCGGCGCCAGATTGGTCGACTCGCTGAGCGCGCGCAGTTCCGATTGCACGTCGGCCTGGCTGAGCGCTTCGGGCGGCTTGGCTGGCGCGGCCGTCTGCGGCCAAGCCGCCCGCGGCGCCGCCAGGCTGACCAAGCACGACACCAACCAGCCGGCGGCAATCGCGCGGCGGTCAAACCTTCGTGAACAGTATCGAGGCATCGGCTCCATCCATTGCTGCTCGAGAATCATCGCGCGCCATCCGCACGACGACGACCCGGTTCGGCGCGCAAAAGGTCCGGCATCCGTGCCGCGCGCTTTCTGCGGCTACGATCTTAGTAGAAGCCTGCCGATGCAACCTACAGCAGATCGTCGTACGCCGCGGCGATTCAACGACGCCAGGGCAATAAGGCGTCCCCGATCGATCGTGCTGCGCAGCAAGCGACGACGCATCAAAGAGGTTTTACGGATGCGGCGCGCGGTCCGCGGCCCTTTGGCGAACCACCCTGCTCGACCGTGTATTCAACCTTCTGACCCTCGGTCAGATTGTCGAACTGTCGATCCTCCACCGTCGAATGGTGAAAGAACACGTCCGAGCCATCGGCTGTCGCGATGAACCCGAAGCCCTTGTCTTGAACAAGCTTCTTGATCGTTCCCGTCGGCATGGGATCGCCACCTTTTGCAGCGCACACGTAATGAGTCGCTGACGCACCAGCGCCAACCGTGTGCTGTTGGCCGCTGTGGCCACTCACTCCCAAGCATGGGGATTATCGAGATTGCTATCAGCAACCAGCGCTAAGCTTGCTGGTCGGTGCTCGCCCCACCCCACGGCGTGATGGTAAGGAATGGCATGCTGCGTGGCAAGCAGATTTGCGGTTTGCAGGATTTTCGTAGCTTGCCTAGCCGCATAGAGTTGGAGTAAGGCCCCCTGGGCGAGCGCTCGGCCCCGCGTGCGTGCCGATCCGGGGCCGGCCGGCATACGTGGTACCGATCGCTTGTTTGTGATCTGTGTGTGCATAACGTGTTCGCTTTGTTTGCTAAGTCTTAATGGGCGAAAAAGATCGGTTTACCGAAATCGGGTTTTTGACGTAAAGTAGAGTTCCGCGGCAAGCTTTTGTTTGCGACCGCCTAGGACGGGCGGGCAACTGAACTGCCGTCTAGCATCTGGGCTCCGCGAGGCTGCGACATGGCCGAAAACCTGCACCGCCAACTGCAATCGCTCAAACAGGAGGTGGTGTACGTCGGCTCGCTTGTCGAAGAAGCCGTTGCCAAGGCGGTGTTCGCGCTCAACCAACGGGACGAGCGAATTGCCTACGACGTAATCGAGGCCGATGCTGCGATCGACCGCATGGAAGTTTCGGTCGAAGAGGATTGCCTGAATATCCTCGCGCTGCATCAGCCCGTGGCCCACGATCTGCGCTTTGTCGTCGCGGTACTCAAAATCAACAACGACTTGGAGCGGATCGGCGACCTGGCCAAGAACATTGCCAAGCGCGTGCTGTACCTGGCCCGGGTGCGCGACATCGAAATCCCGTCGGACTTCACCGAGATGTCCCGCCACGCCCAGCTCATGGTCAAGCACAGCCTTGATGCGCTGGTCACGGCCAACGCCCACCTCGCACGGCAAGTGCGCGCCGACGACGACCGCGTCGACGAAATCCGCGACGCGATCGAGGCCAAGGTTCGCGAACAGCTCGCTGCAAATCCAGCGCAGGCCGAGTGCCTGATGAAATTGTCGTCCGTCGCCCGACACCTCGAGCGCTTGGCCGACATGGCCACGCACATCGCCGAGGAAGTGATCTACATGGTCGAAGGCGATATCGTGCGCCACCGCGCGGTGAGCTAGGCGAAGTGGCTAGTAGGTGGTCGCTAGTCGATCGCCAGCACGTTTCTATTTCGCGCCGCGATAGGCGATCGCGCGGCGCACGGCGGGCGGGATCGGCGCGTCGGCCCCCTTGATAGCCCGCCACA
>DASZPI010000725.1:0-3077 GCA_035550355.1 Pirellulales bacterium | reverse complement strand
GGGCAGATGAATGGCCACCGGACCAATCGAAGCGTAATTCACGAAAAGAGCCTCTCCAACTCGAACAGCAACGACCACCGTCGTACGTCGCGTCCCATCGGGCGACGCCGCATGCCCTGGCATTCAATCTTACCGGGGCTCGCGGCAAAACGTCAGATGCCTATCGGCGGAAATCTGCTAGCAGCCTCGAAAGTCTCGTCGTGCCCGGGGTTAAAGTTTCGAGCGGTGGGCGATTTCCGCTGAATCGAAAATCCCGACTCCCGAATTGCCGGCGTTCGGCCGAAATACTCAGGAGTGGAGCGTCGACGCGCCTGGTTCGCGAGTGGCCTCATGTCTCGCCTGATCGTACGCCTGCGCTGCCTTCGTCTCGCCTGGTTCTCGCATCCACGCGGCAGCCGCGTGTTGTACCGGCATCTCGGCCGGCGTCGGCCCACGCGGCTGTTGGAGCTGGGCATCGGCAACGGCCAGCGCGCCCGGCAACTCATCGAGCTGGCCTCGGCGCTCAGCCCCGGCCAGACCGTGCGCTACACCGGCATCGATCAATTCGAGGCGCGCAGCGCCGTCGACGGCGCCGGCATGTCGCTGCGTCTGGCGCACCGCTCGTTCGTGGGCGCGCCGGCCAAAGTGCGACTCGTGCCCGGCGACCCCTACGCGGCCCTTGCGCGAACCGCCAACGCGTTGGGCACGTTCGATCTGCTGCTCGTCGCCGCCGACCAGCAGCGCGAGTCGCTGGCCGATGCCTGGTTCTATGTGCCACGCCTGCTGGCCGAAGGCGCCGCGGTCTTTCTCGAAGAGCGCACCGGCGCTGATTCCCAATGGCGAATCGTCAGCGAGACCGAATTGCGAACGTTGTCCACGCCGCCGCCGCGCCGCCGCGCGGCGTAATGGTTCCGTCGCCGCGCCGCCGCGCGACGCGATGGTTCAGCCGGCTTGCTCGCCGCGGGGCGAGCAAGCTCGCGGCCAAACCTGCGTCCGCCGTTCACTTGGTCGGCCGGATTTCCGAAGGCGCCGCGGTCGTGCCTTGCGGCGTTCCCTCGGCGCTGACGTCAGGCTTCTTGGCGCGCTTGGTCTTCGCTTCCGCAGCGAGCTCTTTGATCCGTTGCTTCTGCTCGGGCGTCAGCACTCCTTCGATTTCCGCGTCGCGCTGATCGGCCATCGCCTTGAGCTGCTTTTCCAGCTCGTCCATCTTGGCTTCGTACTGCGACTGGATCTTATAGATTTTCTCGCGCTGGACGCCGTCGACCACGTTCTTGTAGTACGGCGGCAGGTAGCCCCGCGCCTCGGCGCGTGCCTTCTTGGTTTTGGTTTCCGCCGCCGCTTTCTCGTCGGCAGCGTCCGCAGCCGCTGCCATCACGCTGAATGAAAGCACCGCAGCGATCACACGCAGGCCCAACCCCTGCATCACTCGACGACTCATGATCGTCCTCCCCTTTTGAAGCATTGACGCCACATCAACGGTCGATCGATGCCGACCGCGGTCAATCCTAATGCTCGACAATCGCTGAGGCCAAGAAAAATCCCGCAGCGCGCGAAGCGTTTTTCTACGCGCCGACGTACACCATCCACATCACGCCAAAACGATCGCTGACCATGCCGAACCGCGGCGAAAAGAACGTCTTTGCCAGTGGCATTTGAACTTGCCCGCCGGCGGCCAGAGCGCTGAACGCCTTGTCAGCTTCCGCTTCGCTGTTGACGATCAGCGTCAGCGAAATTCCCTCGAACTTGGTCGCTCCAGTACAGCGGCCATCGGAAACCAACATCGTGCTGTCGCCAATCCGCAGGTTGGCGTGCATGATCTTTTCTTCGACGCCCGGCGGATGCATGCCCGGCCGGGGCGGCTCCGGGCTGTCCTTAAACCGCAGCATCATGCGGACCTCGGCCCCCAGCGCCTCGCGATAAAACTCGATCGCCTCTTCGCAGCGACCGTTGAAAATCAAGTACGGTTGCAGATCCATCAGAATTCGTCTCCGCAGAGTTAATCGACGAATGAGTTAATCGACGAATGAGTTATTCGAGGAAGGGGTTATTCGAGGAATGGGCTATTCGAGGAATGGGCTATTCGAGGTACGTGATCGGGCGATCGGTTCCCGATATCTTTGGCAGCGGCAGCAACCGCCCGATCGCGAACTTGCCGGCTCCGGCAATCAAGATCGGCGCGAGCAGGCCGATGAGCGCTAGGTTGTACTCGAACCCGGCGGTCGCCATGGTGCTGTCGGGAGCGTGCCCCAGAAAGAACCCGTTCTTGCCGTGCACCATGCCGATCGCACCGAGCATGATCAGGATCAACGAGGCCGCTGAGAACCGCGTCAAGAAACCAACGACCAACCCCAGGCCGCCGAAAAACTCGCCAATCGCTACTGGATAGCCGATCGGCCCCATCATGCCGACCACCGCCGCGAGGCCGGGCCCGCCAAACGCACCGAACAGCTTCTGCGCGCCATGCGCCATGAAAATCACCCCGACCACCACCCGGACGACGAGCAGCGCCACATCGACGGCGGGCCGATCGGCGCGCGTTTCGAATTCGTGACTCATAAACACCTCCGGCGATGAAATCACATTGGCGGTCGATGCGAGGCGCTGGATTGTAGCAGTTGCCCTCCCCGATGCGAGGCAGTCGTTCAGCGGCGCTGGCCTAGTTCTGCGCTCGACAATCGCGCGCGATTCGAGTTGAATGCCCACGAGTCGCAGCGGCCACGGGTGGTCTGGCTCAAAGACAAAGGCGTGGGCAAGGCGTCGGTTCTTGGAACGCCCGGCCCATGAACGCGGCGCCGATGGGGGCGCTAGTCGCGAGCATCACCCGGGCGGCAAGCAAGAGGCCAGTGGTCAGGCAACAGCGGCCAGGGGCAAGCATGCTCCCCTAGCCACTAGTTACTAGCTACTAGCAACTAGCCACTACCTCGCCGCCAGTTGCTGTCTGCGAGCCGGTGCGATGGGTCGAGGGCTGGGGGTTAAAGGAGATCGTCGGAGCCACGGGCGCCGTGTGCGATTTTCTCCCGGCCTGCCAGAAGACCCCGATCACCGGGCGTCCCGCGCGCCGCGTGACTGCGCAGCGCAGCCGAGGCGCTTGCCGCGGG
>DASZPI010000724.1:0-3332 GCA_035550355.1 Pirellulales bacterium | reverse complement strand
AATCACGGCCGGCACAATCCACCGCCGCGGATAGCGAACCATCAGGCCCCACACATCGCCAAGGCTTTGGATTGAAAGCGGACTGTTCATCGAAGGCTCCGAGACGTGACAGCGACCGTGGAAAGCGAGATCGTTGTTCGTTGGCAAAGCAACGCAGGTGCCTAACGCCTTGTCGCGACCCGAGGAGTCAGCCTCGGCAAGCTGTAACCCCTTCCAAAAAGACAAGTTGTGAATCACACCACCTGTGGCGGCGTACCGCGGCGACGATGGATGCAGGTGTTGCCCCCGAGCAACGAGCGATGCGGCCCGGCAACACCGGTGGCGACAACGCAACATCGAAGGAAATCTTCGCCAGCAGTGATTTGCCTTACCCCGGCAAGCATGGAAGAGTTGACTACTCGACCGTTCTCGGCTCGGAATCACCCACCTCGTGCGCTTGTCGGGTGTGATTGGGCCGGCCTACGAACCGCAGGCTTTGCCCAGCGGTCCTGACCACGCAGCAAACAAGGACTTCAATGCCCTGGTGGAAGCAATTCTTGCTGAGTGCGTATTACCACGGCTCGTTGCCCTACCGGGTGTGGCAATCGCGGCGCGATGCTCGCAACGGTCGCGCGCCAATCATCGTGCTCTTCTACCACCGCGTGGCCGACGACGTCTGCAATGGCTGGACCTGCTCGAACCATGACTTCGTTCGCCAGATGGTTTGGTTGAAGAAACGCTTCGAGATGATCTCGCTGGCGGAAGCGCAGCGACGGGTGCGCGACGGCAACAACAAGCGGCCGGCAGTCAGCGTCACTTTCGACGATGGCTATGCCGACAACTGTGTGCGTGCGTTGCCGTTCCTTATCGAACAGAAAATTCCTTGCACTTATTTTGTGTCCACACGCTTTGTGCTCGAACAGCTACCATTTCCGCATGACTTGGCCCAGGGCTATGCCCTTGCTCCGAACACTCCCGAGCAGTTGCGCGAAATGGCCGAAGCAGGCATCGACATCGGCGCCCACACTCACACGCATACCGACCTGAGCCGCGTCGTCGATCGACGCCAATTGCACCAGGAGGTTGTCGAGCCCCGCGAAATGCTCGAGCAGCTCACCGGTCGGCCGGTCCGATACTTCGCGTTTCCCTACGGGCTGCGTGGCAACCTGAATGTTTCGGCCTTCCAGATGGCGTATGAAGCAGGCTACCACGGAGTTTGCTCGGCTTACGGAGGCTACAACTTCCCTGGCGACGACGCGTTCCATTTGCAACGCATACACGGCGACCCCGAGATGGTGCGCGTCAAAAACTGGGTGACGCTCGACCCGCGCAAGCGCCGCACCGAGCGATACCGCTATGCCGACCTACTCGATCAATCGCCGCCAGAGTCGACGGCGGACATCCCGCCGTGCGAAGCCGAGCGGCCTGGCAACACTCCGGTCCTTGGCGCGGTGCTGCAAACCGATCCTGCTCCCATCGAACTTGCGAGTGCTTCATGATGTTCGCGCGCCAACGGCTCGTGCCTCTCGCCGATCGCGGGCCGCTGCGGGTGATGTTCGTGCTGACGAACATGCCCGTGGGCGGCGCCGAGACGCTGCTCGTGGATCTGGTTCGTCGCATGGATCGCGCCCGGTTCACACCCGAGTTGTGCTGCCTGAAGACGCTCGGCCCGCTGGGCGAGGTGCTGGCCGAAGAGGTCCCCGCATTCGAAGGCCTGATCGGACACAAATACGATGCACGAGTGCTCGGCCGGCTAGCGCGACTGTTTCGCCAGCGCCGGATCGATGCCGTCGTGACCGTCGGAACCGGTGGCGACCGGATGTTTTGGGGCCGCCTCGCCGCTCGGCGCGCAGGTGTCCCGGTGATCCTGTCGGCGATTCATTCCACCGGCTATCCCAATCACGTCGAGTTGCCCAACCGGTTGCTCGCGCCATGGACCGACGGCTTCATTGCGGTGGCCGACGCCCACGGCAAGTACCTGGTCGCGCACGAAGGTTGCCCCTCGCACAAGGTGTTCGTCATTCCCAACGGCGTCGACGTCGCACGTTTCGCTCCGGCGGAACCAAGCGAGGACCTGCGACGCTCGATTGGGCTCGATGGCAATGCCCCGGTTGCGACGATCGTTGCAGCGCTGCGCCCGGAAAAGAACCACGAGCTGTTTTTGCGCGCTGCGGCGATCGTAGCGCAGCGTCATCCCGATGCCCGGTTTCTGATCGTCGGCGACGGCCCGCAACGATCGATGCTCGAGGCGCTAGCGCATGAATTGAAACTCGACGATGCCGTGCGATTCCTCGGCACGCGCAGCGACATCCCTCAACTACTGGCCCTAAGCCGCGTGTTCGTGCTGTCGTCGCACATGGAAGCCAACCCTGTGTCAATCCTCGAGGCCCTCGCCTGCGAGGTGCCCGTGGTGGCCCCGCAGGTCGGCTCGATCGCCGAGACGGTGCACGAAGGATCGACCGGTTACCTGGTTTCCGCAGGCGATGAACGTGCGCTGGCCGAGCGCATCTGCACCGTGTTCGACGATCCCGAGCGCGGCCGCGCCATGGGGCGCACCGGTCGCGAACTAGTCGTCAAGCATTGGTCGCTTGAGCGGATGGTCGAAGGCTATGAGGAACTGATCGAGCACGTTTACCAGGCAAAATGCAGGACGAAATGTGGTCGGCGCAACGTTCAGAACGACGTGGAACGCGCCGTCCTTTAATTTTGCGTTTTTCGTTCCGTGTTTTGCGTTTCACGTGCATCGCGGCGCCATGGGTTGCCCAGGGTGCCAAACTGGTACATGCGACGCAATTGCATCCGCATCTCGTCGGCCGGCAGCATCAACAACCGCTCGCGTTCGGCTTCGCTGATCTGTGTCTCGAAGAACTGCCGCAGTCGTTCTTCCGTCACTTCGGGTGCGCCGCCGCGCGGATTGCGTGACATCAGCAGGCCTACCGCTTGCCGCAGCCAGGCAATCATCAAGTCTTGTTTCTGCTGCGGCGTGACAGCCTCCGCGAACCGCTTCTGAGCCTCCGGTGAAAGTCGATCCCGAACCGGAGCCAGATCCGGCAGGTTCGTGCCGCGCAGCACCTCGATCGGCTGCCAGCGCAACGCGATCAGCCGCATCATCATCCGTTGGCGATCGGCAGGCGGCTGCTTGCGCATCATCTGCTCGATCGCGTCGGCCAATACCTTGACGTCGGCCGGCGCGAGCTCGCTGGCAAGGCGTCGTTTCTGATCGGCGATCAATTGATGGATGCGGCCAAGCCGACGATCATTGTCCATTGCCAACAATTCGGCGCGTTGCACGGGCTGTAACTGCCCCAGCCAGGCGTTGTAACGCAGCATGAGGCTGCGCAGCTCCCCGGCGC
>DASZPI010000723.1:0-3413 GCA_035550355.1 Pirellulales bacterium | reverse complement strand
TCGCGAAACAAATCCCACAGCGAGTCGCATAAATCGAGATCGTCGTCGACGATCAGCACTAATGGTTCGCCGAGTGCTTCATCGACCAGTTTGAGCAACGCTCCGAAATCGACTGGCTTGGAGAGCACCTGCCATGCGCCGGCGTTCAATGCCGATTTGGCGGTTTCGCTGGTGGCGTACGCCGTGACGACGATCGCCACGGTACCGCTGCGCGCCTCCTTGATGCGCCGGTACAGCTCGACACCGTCCATGCCTGGCATTTTCAGATCAAGCAGAGCGACATCGTACGGGCGCTGGGCGACCAACTCCAAGGCGCTGAGGCCGTCGTTGGCGGTGTCGACCTCGTAGCCCATATCCGTGAGAATGTCTTGCAGATTGGCGCAAGTATCCTGCTCGTCGTCGACGACCAGAATTCGCGAAGGCGTTCCTGCCGACGCAGGGATTGTCATGAAATTTACTCCTGAACGGCGGCGGGCAATCGCACGATAAAAGTGCTGCCGCGGCCAAGCTCACTGGTAATGGTTAGCGATCCTGAATGCTTGTCGACAATCGAGCGCGTGAGCGCCAGCCCCAGGCCAATGCCCCGCGCTTTGGTCGAATACAATGGTTCAAGGATCCGCTCCAAGTCCTCCTGCTTGATGCCGACCCCCGTGTCGGCCACGCTCACCTCCACATTGCTTCCGGCGGGACGTACCGCGATGCGAATGGTGCCACCGTCGGGCATGGCGTCGCGCGCGTTCCGAATCAGGTTGCCAAACACGATCTTCAGCTGCCGCGCATCTGCTAAAGCATCCCGCAGCGGCATGGCAAAATCAAATTCCACCTTTATTTTTTCGGATAGACCCGTCAGTTCGACCACGTCGTGCAGGCACTGCTCCAACGAGACCGGGTGCAGTTCGGGTAGCGGCAAACGGGCGAAATCCGATAGCGCGCCAATCACTCCGTCGGCCATTGCGACTTGCCGCTCGATGCGATCGAGGTGTTGCCGCGTCTTCTCCGGAGTTGGCTGGCGCGCGTTGACCAGATAGTACACCGAGGTCTTAACCACGTTCAGCGGATTACGCAGCTCGTGGGCGATTCCACCAGCCACTTGGCCGATCGCCGCCAGCCGATCGCTACGCTGTTGCCGCCGCCGGAACTCAGTTTGGTACGCGTCTTCAATGATCGCCAGGTCGAGGTCAAGCAGCAGGTTCAATGATTCGCGCGTGGCGAGCAGGTCGGCCACATCGCCCGGCCACGATTCGTCAAGCACTCGCAGCAGGCTGCGCCGCAGCCGGCTGAGGGCGACATTCGTGAACACCTGGTCGAGTCCAATCTCGACATGCCGAAGGCCAACTTTCCATCGTCGCCCCACGTATTGCGCATCGTAGTTGCCCGAAACGAGTTCGCGCAGCCACTCAATCAGCGATCCCTTGAGCCTGGCGATTTGCTCGGCACCTCCGGTGATGACCTTCTTGGCCGCTGGATGTCGATCGATCTCCTCATAAAAATCATCAATCATTGCCGGAAAGTGCGCTTCAAGCAGCGGGCCCGCCCGACGCACTCGTTCGGCGTTGTCCGAGGTCCACGACACATATTCCTGAAGTTCTTGGTAAAGTTTGTTAATCTGAGTGAGTGGCATAGAAGAACTCGCACCCGACGCTGCAGCGATTAAATAAAGTGGAACGCTCGTTGTTCACGAATGATTCGTGCGAAGCTGGGCAGTGCGACCCGTAGGGGTCGCGACAGTGATGCACCCGGCCGTACCTCGAAAACATCAATACCGAAGAGGGTCGTATCGTTCGGCAGCAACCCAAGACGATCGGCAAGCTCGAGCGCCGGCACGAGCCCGAAATCGTGCGTGCCCATGAACTCGACTCTCCTTAGCTCGCCGCAAGGCCAGCTCCAACGGTGGATCGCGCCCGGTGGATCGCCGGTGCGGCAAGCGTCGCAAATCGTAAGCTGGCCAACCCCCTCGAGCAGATCGAGCAAGTCGATGGGCACATCAAGGCATTGAACGCGCAGCCCCGGGTCAAGGTCGGCCAGCGCCTGGACGACTTCCCAGCCCACTCGATCGTCGCCATGCGGGCTGCCAATGCCAACCCATAATTTTTTGTCGTCAGTCACGGTCCACGGTCACCTTCAGAAAGTGCGTCGAGCAACTAATGCACGGATCGTAGCTGCGCACGAGTTTCTCGGCGCGTTCGGCCAACTGGGCGTCGCTGCTGTCAAGCATGTTCGACAAATATGCCTGCACGTCGACTTCGATTTGCGCCTGGTTTTGCGAAGTCGGGGCGACGATGTTCGCATGCCGAATCAAGCCGTCGCTGCCGATGTCGTAACGATGATAAAGCAGTCCTCGGGGGGCCTCGGTGGCGGCGCATCCGCGACCGTCGCGTGGCGTAAAGCTGACCCGCGCTGGTTCGATCGGCCGATCATCGCGGATCGTCGCCAGAGCCTCGTCATAGACCTGCACCAACTCCAGCGCTCTGGCGATGATCGCCTTGAACGGATTGGTGCAAGGGTGCTCAAAGCCCACTTCGTCGGCCAAGCGCCGTACGGTCGGCGAAAGGCGATCGCGGTTCAGGTTGATTCGCGCCAGCGGGCCGGTGAGATACGTTCGCCCGGTCGGTGTTCGCAATGAGTGTAGCGCCGTTGAATGCGGCACCTGAACCTCGCGAAATTCTTGCTCGAATTCACACACGTCGATGGCACGCTCGGAGCCGACACCAATGCTGCCTTCGTTGAACGGATACTCTGACGAATGCCGCAGCGACACAAATTCGTAATCACCTTGAAACTCGGGGAAATCAAATCCGGCGACCCAGCGCACCACTTCGATGGCTGCTGCAACTCCCCACTCGAAATCGGCAATTAAGGCCGCCAGTTGATCGCGGCGCGGCAAGCGATAGAAACCGCCGACCGCCACGTTGATCGGATGAATCGGCCTGCCGCCAAGCAACTCGAGCAGCTGATTGCCGTGCTTTTTCAATCGCAGCCCCCGCTGCACCTGATCGCGCAGATCTTTGGCCATCGCCAGACCGCTTTCGTAGCCGAGAAAATCGGGCGCGTGCAGCAGGTGAATGTGCAGGGCATGACTTTCGATCCACTCGCCGCAGTACAGCAATCTGCGCAGTCGACGGACCTCGGGAGAGATCGTGACGCCTAACGCTGCCTCGAGCGCATGCACCGCGCTCATCTGGTAGGCCACCGGGCAAATACCGCAAATCCGAGCTGTAATATCAGGCGCTTCTTCGAGCCGCCGACCGCGCAGCAACGCCTCGAACAGGCGCGGGGGCTCGAAAATGTTGAGTTGCACGGCATCAAGCCGCCCGTCGCGCAGCTTCAGACGCAGGCCTCCTTCGCCTTCGACGCGGCTGAACGTTTCGATGCGTACCGTGCGCTCAGCCATGGCTCAACTCCCGGGCGCTTTC
>DASZPI010000722.1:0-6033 GCA_035550355.1 Pirellulales bacterium | reverse complement strand
GCCCGGTGCCGCAACCCAGGTCGGCGACGATCCCAGGCCGCGAGAAATGACGTGCCACGAACGTCGTGTCGAACTCAAAGAGGCTGTTGCCTTCGAAGTAGTCGTCGTAATCGTGGGCAATGTGCGGCGCTTGCGCGTACTGCCAGAGGCTGCGCGTCACGCCTTTCGGCAGTCGCCACGAAGGCAGGTCTGAAGCAGACATCGGCTAGCGGCTCCGGCCTGTCGAGCGCGTCTGCGGCGCCGCCTTGGTCAACATCACTTGATCACGCCACCGTCGTCGCGGGTGACGAGCATCAGCAAGGTCGTCAGGTCCATCTCGGCGCTTTTGAACTCGACACGGCCATCGGCAAAAAGCACATGCGCGCCACCCGGGTGAACCGAGAAGATGCCATGGTTATGACCGGGGCCTGGCGGCAACGAGGCAATCGTCTTCGGTGGTTTGTCTTTCGGCAGCTTCGGCGGTTCGGTCGCAGGACTGGCGATCATTCCCGGCGGAAGCTTTTCCGCATCGATCGCCACGTGATTAATCGGATATCGGACCGTGGTGATGTTGAAACAGCGCTCGGCGCCCGAGCCATTGATCCCTTCGGCGCTGGGGTTCAGCAGTCCATAATCCCCCCCTGCTCCTTTGTAGGCGCCGCCGGTTCCGCAACTACGCAAGTCGTACTGCAACGCCGGCTTGTAATAGTCATCTAGGCCCCAGGTTGATTGCTCGCCGACGAGGATTACGTTCCCCACGCCGTCGCGCAATGCCGCGTGACGCAGCGCCTGATTGGGCGGAAACGCCCCGGATGCCGAAAGAATTCCCAAAGGTCCGTCTTGAGTGTTGCGACCGGCGGGGCCCAACAGCGAAGGGTGCGCGCCCAGGCCAAGCAAGTCGGGGGCCGAGCCGGCAATCGCGACGTAATCAGGCAGCGCGATCCCTTTCGCCTTCCGGTCGAGCGACTCGCGATTAGTCCGCGAAACCTGATCGGCCGGGTTGTTGAACGATGGCAACGGACTCGACGGGCAGCGCATCACGTTGGGCAGCAGGCCGTCAACGATCGTGTAGTTGGGGTTCACTACGTTGCCGCTGAAGTCGCCGCTGCTGGCAACTTGCTGCCACTGCGTCTTACGCCCATCGGCAATGAACGGCAGCAGCTCGACCCACCAACTCGGGCCCCAGGGCGAGTTGGGACTGTGCTGAAATCGCGAACCGGTCGGGTAGGTTCCCGAATGCGCGGTCTGGTACGAGTCAAGCGCTTGCCCTAGGCCGCGAAGATTGAACGCGCAACGATTGCGCCCCAGGCTCTGCATGCCGCGATACACCAGCGGGATCGCGATCAGCACCACAATCACCGACACGGCGATTGCGACGATCGCCTCGAGCACGGTGAAACCCGATCGACGCTGACGCTGTGTCGAATTCATGCGATGGACAGACGAAGGGAATGCGGCGTGCGGCGAATGATCTTGCAACTATTTTCCAAGCCGTCGCTCGCCAACGCAAGGGACCGAGCCCGCCGAGAAGAGGCCGTCGATTCCGGGCGCGCTATGTTTGGCCATACCATGTCTTCGTCTTTCGTGCTGTGGTGGAGGTTTATGAAGAAACGGCATCAACGTACGACACAAACTCGCGAATAACCTTTGGATTGGCTGTCGTTTTGCCATTGCCCGTTTCGGGTGGGGACTCGATAATAGTTGGGTCCACTTCCAGGCGGTGCGTACGTCCTCGCGCTGCTTTCCTGTATTTGGCGAGCCGGGCTTAGGTTTTTGGCTCGCAACTCCCGCCCAGATCGTCTACCCAAACTGCCTATGTCAACCGTCGAGCCCCGCGTGGCACACTCGGACCAGAACCGCCGCACCGATATCCGCAATCTGGCGATCATTGCCCATGTCGACCATGGCAAGACGACGCTGGTCGACTGCTTGCTGAAAGAAAGCGGCGAGTTCCGCGCCAGCGAGCTAGCCGAGACCTGCATTCTCGACTCCAACGACCTGGAGCGCGAGCGCGGCATTACGATCCTCGCGAAGAACTGTGCGATGCATTATCGCGGTGTGAAGATCAACCTGATCGACACGCCGGGGCACGCCGACTTTGGCGGCGAGGTCGAGCGCGTGCTGCGGATGGCCGACGGCGCGCTGGTGCTGGTCGATGCCGCCGAGGGGCCGATGCCGCAAACGCGGTTTGTTTTGGGCAAAGCGATCGAGTTCGGCCTGAAGCCGATCGTGGTGATCAACAAGATCGACCGCGGCGATGCCCGGGCCCATGAAGTGCTCAACGAAGTCTTCGAGCTGTTCATCGAACTGGGAGCCGACGACGAATTGGCCGACTTCCCCTACATCTTTGCCTGCGGCCGCGATGGTTATGCCACGCACGACCCCGAGGTGCCCAGCGATTCGATCCGTCCGCTGTTGGACCTGGTGCTGGAACATATTCCCGGTCCGGTGGTCGATGCCGAAGCGCCGTTGACCATGCTGGTGACGACGCTGGACTGGAGCGAGTACGTCGGGCGGATCGCGATCGGACGCATCTATTCCGGCTCGGTGAAGAAGGGTCAGCGGGTGGTGCTGGCCCAGGCCGAGGGGAAAATGACGCCGGCCAAAATCAACCAGGTTCAGGTGTTCGAGAAGCTTGGCCGCGCCGAGGTCGAAGAGGCGACGGCCGGCGACGTGGTGGCACTGGTGGGCCTGGAAGCGGTCGAGATTGGCGACACGGTGTGCGATGCCGAGTCGCCGCGGGCACTCGAGCGCCTGACGGTCGATCAGCCGACGTTGGAGATGACGTTCAGCATCAATAGCTCGCCGTTTGCCGGACGTGTGGGCAAGTACGTAACGACGCGCAATCTGCGTGACCGTCTGACCAAAGAACTCGAACGCAACGTGGCGCTGCGTGTGCGGCCGATCGAGGGAACCGATTCGCTCGCCGTCGCGGGTCGCGGCCTGCTGCATCTTTCCGTGCTGATCGAGACGATGCGCCGCGAGGGGTATGAACTATCGATCGGCAAGCCGCACGTCATCACGCGCCAAAACGATGGAATCGTCGAAGAGCCGTTCGAGTCGCTGATCGTCGAAGTCCCGCCCGAGAAAATCGGTCCGGTGATCGAGTTGGTCGGCGCGCGGCGCGGCAAGATGGTCGAGATGCACAGCCGCGGGCAATACTCTCACCTGCGGTTTTCCATTCCTGCGCGCGGCTTGATCGGCCTGCGCACCCGGCTGCTCAATGCCACGCAAGGCACGGCGATCATCCACCACCGGTTCGAGGCGTACCGCCCGCTGGAAGGTGAGATCGAAGGACGCCCCAACGGCGTGTTGATTTCCATGGTTTCCGGCAAAGCCGTCGCCTTTGGACTCGATGGGCTGCAAGAGCGGGCCGAGTTGTTCGTGGCGCCGGGCGATGAGATCTACGAGGGGATGATCGTCGGCGAAAACAGCCGCTCGGGCGATATGCCGGTGAACCCGACCAAGGAAAAAAAGCTGACGAACATGCGGGCCTCGGGCAGCGATCGCAACATTCTGCTCAAGCCGCCGCGCGAACTGACGCTGGAAATCGCGTTGGAATACATCGAGGACGACGAGCTGGTCGAAGTGACGCCCGACAACATCCGCCTGCGGAAAATCCTGCTGACCGAAGCCGACCGTCGTCGTGCCAACCGTCGCGGCTGAGCGGAGTTGCATCACTGTCCAGCAGGCGTTGCCTCGAATCGCAGCTGGCAACGGCAGCGTGCTTTCTCGCGCCGCCGCCCGATCATTCGCGTGGTTGCTCTTCATGCGCCTTTCTCACGCTCCCAATGTGTATCGTGCATTATTAGAAAAACTGATGTTCAGATTGTATTGCTTTTACTGGATCGATCATTCCTTTGGTCGTCGGTGATTTGACACAATTCCGTAAGGCATTTACAGTACATGGTTTGAAGAGAGGGGTGCCCGTCACTCGGCGACGACGTGATGTCTAGTAAAGCGTGGCAAGGCGTTTTTAGCGAAGCGACCGACAGGCGGGTCGAGAACTTCAGCGAGAGCATCAGTTTCGACCGGCGTCTGTACCGGCAGGACGTTCGTTGCTCGATTGCGCACGCCCGCATGCTGGCCAAAGTGGGGCTGCTTTCCCTCGACGAATGCCGCCAAATTGAGCATGGGCTTGCTGAGATCGAGCGCGAGATCGACGCGGGGTCGTTTCCCTTTCGGATCGAGCTCGAAGACATTCACATGCATATCGAGCGGGCACTGATCGATCGGATCGGTGACACCGGGCGGAAACTGCACACGGCCCGTAGCCGCAACGATCAGGTCGTCACGGACCTGCGTCTCTGGGTTCGCGACGCGATCGACCTGCTCGATTCCGGCTTGGTCGCACTCCAACAGGCATTTGTGGGCCGTTGCGATCAAGACCGCGATTGCATCGTTCCTGGCTACACCCACTTGCAGCGGGCGCAGCCGCTGCTGGCAGCCCATTACTGGCTGGCGTATTGCGAGAAGTTCCAACGCGATCGCGCCCGCCTGGCCGATTGCCGGCGACGCACGAATGTGCTGCCGTTGGGGTCGGCGGCGCTCGCCGGCACGACGCTGCCGATCGATCGGCAATACGTCGCCGAGCAGCTTGGATTCGACGAAGTGGCGGCCAACAGTCTCGACGCCACGAGCGACCGCGACTTCGCGCTGGAGTTTGCCTTCTGCCTGGCGATGATCGCCGAGCATCTGAGCACCTGGGCCGAAGAGTGGATTCTGTGGAGCACCACCGAGTTCAACTTCCTGAAGCTGCCGCAGGCGTTTTGCACCGGCAGTTCGATCATGCCGCAGAAGATCAACCCCGATGTGCTCGAGCTGACGCGCGGCAAATCGGCCCGGGTGATCGGAAACCTGACGCGCTTATTGGTGCTGATCAAAGGCTTGCCGCTGGCGTACAACCGCGACCTGCAAGAGGACAAGCAGGCGCTGTTCGATTCGGCCGATACCGTGGTCGCTTGCCTGGAAGTCGCGGCGCCGCTGGTAGCCGGAGCAACGCTCAACCGCGAAGCGATCGGCGGTCGTCTTGATTTGGGGTATCTCGACGCCACGACGTTGATGGAGTGGTTGATTCAGCGCAATGTGCCGCAGCGAACCGCGCACGAGATCGTCGGCAAGCTGGTGGCCCTGGCAAGCGGGCGCAAGGTTCCACTATCGGAATTGACCGTTGCCGAGCTACAGACAGCGCATCCGGTCTTGAGCGCCGACGTGTATGAGGTGCTGGGCGCCCGCCGGTCGCTCGAGGCATTTCGCAGCTACGGCTCGACGGCGCCGGCCGAGGTCGCACGGCAGATCGAGAAATGGCGAGTACGGTTGGAAATGCCAGCGAGGGAAACGACATGATTCGACGATTCAGCCTGTTGCTCGTTGCGTGCTGGACGGTGTGTTGCGCCAGTCGGGCATCGGCCCAGCAACGCGCGGTCCCTGCGCCGGCCCCGGCGCGAATCGATCCGGTCGCCGCCGAGTTGCTGCGCACGAATCCCACCTCTCCGAGCAACATTTTGCGCGTGATCAATTCGTTGATCGCCTTGCGCGAGCCTGCCGCCGCCGCTGGGCTCGTTCAAAAGCTGAACGAAATGCCGCTCGACGATGCGGCCATGAATCAACTGTTTCAGGAGTTCGGCTCGGCGGCGTTCATGACCATTTCGCGCCAACCGGAACTGCAGCCCGCTGCAAAGCAGTTCGCCGACAAGGCGTTCACCGCGATCAATCGCTACGCACGCGATCCGCAGCGCCTTGCGGAGCTGATCGATCAACTCAAGACCGACTCGCTACCTCGACGCGCCGAGGCGATTGGTCAGCTACGGCTGGGCGGCGATGCCGCGGTCAGGGCGCTGCTCGATGCACTGGCCGATCCCAGCCGGTCGGCCGAACGCGCTGCGATCGAAGATGCCATTGTGGCGTTCGACACCACGGCTCTGCCGTTGCTGGCGTCGATCGTGCAGAATCCGCAGTCGCCCTTGACGGTCGAAGCGGTGAAGCTGCTCGGCCGATTAAACAATCCGGAGGCGGACCTGTACTTGTTCGGCCCTGTGTTTGCCTCAGGGTATC
>DASZPI010000721.1:0-5188 GCA_035550355.1 Pirellulales bacterium | reverse complement strand
GACTCGATGGCGTTGATCGCTGCCGCGCGTGCCGGCTCGGGGACGTCGAAGTCGGGCTGGCCGATCGACAGGTTGATCGGGTTCTTCATCTTGGCCGCGAGGTCGAACACCTTGCGGATGCCGGAACTGTCGAAGTATTTGATGCGGTCGGCGAGCATGGCGTGCGGGGCTGAAGAGCTGGGGCGAGCGCGCGACAGGCGCTCAGCGCCAATCGCCCGACAGAACGAATGCGGCCCAGTATAGCGGAGGAAGCCGCGACGAGGTGAGGGGCGCGTCGATGATTTCGACCGTCAGGCCTCGCCGCACTCCGGCGTCGACGGCGCCTTCGCGCAGCATCCAAAGCTGCGCTTCGTGCAGCGCTTCGATCTTCGACATGTGGCGGTCGCTCGACCATAGTCGTTGATAGAACTGCTCCATCAGCGTGCGCGTGGCCTGGTCGGGCACGCGCCACAGGCCGGCAATCATCGTTCGCGCCCCCGCCAGGCCGAACGCGCGCTGCAATCCCAGCAAACCTTCGCTGCCTTGCGCGCGGCCGAGTCCCGTTTCGCAGGCGCTGAGCACGCACAGGTCGAGGTTCCCAAGGTCGAGCGTCGCGACTTCGTCGGCGGTCAGGTAGCCGTCGTTGAAATTGGTCGCAGGTTCGTTCGCGCCGGCGAACACCAGTCCTGAAAGCAAGCCGGGATGAAAGCTTCCCAGGGCCTGCTGGCTGGCAAGCGGCGTCGTGCCGGTCGACCGACGCAGCGGCCGCGCGAGGCTGTCTCGAAAGCGCTCGCTGTTGTAGAAGCCGTGGGTCGCCAGGTGCAGGTAGCGATGGCTGCCTGCTTCGCGGCGCAGCGCCGGCTCGCTGGCCCGCGCCCCGTCGAGAACGCTTACCGAGTCCGCGGCAAAGCGTTGGCGGGCCAATTCGGCGATCGCGTGCAGCTCGTCGCGCGTGCCGTCGAGATGCATCCACGACGAAGGCGCGTCGGCCTTCGCCTGGCCGTAATCCACATCGCCGACCACCAGCACGTTGCTGCCGCTGGCGCGGCGGGGCGCGTCGGCGAGCATCTCGGGCAGCAGGGCAGGGGAGGGGACGACGACCGTCATGTATTCTTCGATCAGATACGCCCCCGGCTCCTTGCCCGGCAGGGCGCCGAACGGAATTCGCCCGATTAGGTTATCGGGCGAAATGAGCACCAGCGACTTACCGTCAAGCCAGGGCTCGATCTTTCCCCATAAATGTTGCCGCAAGACGTTCGCGGCATTTGCCGAAATTGGAGTGCGCCCCAAATCGTCGCCGGCGGGACCGCGCCATTCGGCGATCGAGGCGGCCACGGCGTCGGACCATCCGATCTCGACCAGGCGAACCCCGCTGCGCGTGACGATGAACGCTCCCTGGTCGTGGCGATAAAAGAGCTCGGTTTTGCCATGTTCGTCGCGGGCGCGCATGCGGGGCCGTTTGTACGCGACAAAATCGACCAGCACGCTCGATTGCGGAAGCGCCGCCTGCAACGATTCGACCGAAATCGGCCGCTCGGCAGGGCTCAACGCGGCACTGCGCCGGGCCAATTCCTGCTCGATGCGTTGCTTCGCTGCCGATAGCTCGGCGATGCGCCGGGGTCCCTCGGCCTCACGGTCGGCCGCGGCCTGCGAATCGTCCCGCGCGGCCAGCGCCAAGCACGCCAGCTCGGCGGTGGTCTGCCGCAACTCGTCGAACAGCGGCTTTAGCTCGGGTGCGCGGGCCTGTCGATGCCAGCGCTTTTGATGACGCAGGACGAGCCCCTTGTATTGCAGCCACGCGTCGTAGACGTCCTCGGTAAAGTGGCCCGATTCGGCGGCGATCGTAATGCAGGTGTCGATCGCGACCCGCAGGTTGGCCGCGCGCGCGAGCTGCTGCTGCTCCGATTGGCCGTCAAAATTCTGCCCCAGGTTCTCGAGCGCGATCGCCATCGCCTCGGCGCTCAGTCGCAAGGCTTGAGGCGCATCGCGATGCGCGAGCGCCAAGTCGCACAGCAGGGTCACGTTGTCGAAATGCCGCGGGTTCCATATTTTTCGCCGCAAGTCGAGCGCTTGCCAAAGATACACCTCGGCCTGCGCAAAATTACCCGTGGCCAAATACAGCGATCCCAGCTCGCGCAGCACCATGGCATAGTTCGGGTGCTCGACCCGGCCAGTCTCTTGATAGATCTCGAGGGCCTGCTGGTAGAGCGGCTCCGCCTCGTCGTACCTGCCTTGACCGTGATAGAACCAGCCGAGCTGATCCAAGCTCACCGCGACCATTGGATCTTTTTCGCCCAACAGCTTTTTGCGGACTGCGAGCGCTTCCTTGAGCATCGGTTCGGCGCGGTCGGCGCGTCCCATGTCGGCATACATCGTCGCCATCCAGGCGAGGTTGCCCGCGTAGAACGGATGCGTGTCGCCGCAGCTTTTCTGGTAGGCCTCGTGGGCTTCCAGAAACAGCGGCTCGGCCAAGGCATCGTTGTTGGTTTGACGATACAGCTCGGCCAGCAAGCTCAGCGTGACCGCGTACTCGAAGCTCGATTTGCCATGAACTTCGCCTCGGATGTCGAGCGCTTGGCGAAACAGCGGCTCGGCCCGGGCATAGTCGCGCAGGTTCTGATAGTTTGCCCCCAGGAAGTGGAGCGTTGCCGCAACCTTGCCGCTGCGGGGGCCCAGGATGCGCCGCTGCGTGTCGAGCACCTGATCGAGCAGTTCGATCGCCCCCTCGAACTTGCCGTCGTTAAAAAACGCTCCCGCCTGTTGCTCGAGCTTTTCGCTTGCCGTTAGCTCTGCGCGCTGCGTTTCGGTCAGGTCGGCCAGCTGCGATTTGCTGCCGTTGGGCGGCGAAGGCTCGTCGGCCTCGGCGGCAAGTGCGCCGAGCAAAAGAACCAGGCCAACGAAAACGCGCATGATCGACGACCTTTGAGCCGCGGCTGCCGCTGAATCGTTTTTACTCGGCGCGCCACGGGGCGATCAAGCAGAAAACGCCGCGGCCGCCTCCGAAAGCAGTTGGTCGCTGCGGCTGAGCGCCGTCAGCAGCATGGCCAACGCGCGCAACGCGTCGGGCATTGGAACGGGGTCGCCGAACCAGATGCGCCCGCCGTCGCCGCCGGCGATCGGCGCGTGCGATTGGGCCATCAAGGCGTACATGGCTTCGCGATTGGCGGCCGATTCGTGTTGGAGCGGCTGACCAATGAGCGCGACGAGCGTTTCGGTCGAAACTTTTTGGCCGCGCTCGTCAACGACCTGGCAGGCTTCGCCGTCGCCGTCGATCCAAATGCCAAAGTGGGCGTTGCGCTCGCAGACCGCGCGGGCGATCGCGCTCAGCCGGCTGACGCCGGCCGCTTGGTGCGGGGCAGGGGAGGGGGGCGATGGTTGGTCGACACGGTCTTGCAAGAAGTGCAGATCGCAGGCGACCCGCGCGGCGAGCTGGCGCAGATACCGCGTCACGGCGCGGCAGGTGGTGTCGATCACCACGCGCAAGGGGCGCAACGCGTGGAAATGATCGGCGAGCGTAGCGAGGTATTCGCTCTCCAACGAGCGGCGTTCGACCGGGCCATAAGTGCGTGTCGGGCGACCGGTGTCGAGCAGCATCGCCTTGCGCAGCGTCGATAACCGGCCGGGTTCCGACAGCGGCGCTGCCGCGCCGGCCCACAACCGCACGACGACTTGATGCGTCTGTCCGCTGGCGTTGCCGATGAGCATGCCGGCATCGGCCGGCAGCGCCGCGAGCGACCATGCCGCGCAGGGAGAACTGGCCGAGCCAATGTCGATCACGCGGCAACCAGCCCAGCGGAGGCCCTCGGCCGCGGCCGCGATCAACTCGGGCACCAGCGGCCGATCGTCGCCGGCAAGGGCCACGCTCGGCTCGGAGACGTGCGACGTTCGCTGCTGCCACGTTCGTGCGCACTGGCCAAACGCGCTAGCGACGCGGCGAACGTCGGCCACGGTGATTTGGTTGCGGTAAACGCCCTCGACTCCTTCGGCCGTGAAGCGAGCGCCGAACCCGCCGTTGGCGGACCACACCTCGCTAAGCTGGGCGATCGTGGCCTCGCTGAGCAGGCCCGTGTCGTGACGATGCGGACATTCGCGGCACTTGCTGTAGAACGTCGCCAGCCGGCCGAGATGGACGGCGCGGTCGATCGCGTACGGCTCGCCGGGGCATTGGTACATAGTCGATGCGCACGAAACGTCGAACTGCGGGCGGCGAGTGTACGGGAGAGCGGGAGACGGAAACAAGGCCGGTTGACAGCGTGACCCCGGGGCAACAGGGGCAGCGTGCCGGCGATTGGCTGTGAAATTTGGCGGCCCTGCTCCCAAGTTTCCGAACGTGACATCTATATCGCCTGGTGCATCGCGTGGCGGGGATTTGCTACCGGCCGCACGGCTTGGAATCGTTTTCCCACGGCCGCGCATCGACATAAGTTTGTTTTGGCCGCTTCGAGTGCGTCATCTCGTCAGTCCCCCGCGCTAAAAAAAGTCGATGTGTCGTTCTCTTCGCCAGCGCGACCGACGCGGCATCGCCGTGGTCGAATCGGCACTGTTGCTGCCGGTGATGGTCACGCTGTTGCTGGGCATGTGGGAAATCGGCCGCATGGTCGAGGTCTACCAGATTCTCAACAACGCCGTGCGCGAAGGGGGCCGGCAAGCGGCGGCGGGGCAGTCGACCAACAGCCAGGTCCAGCAGGTCGTGACCAACTATTTGAAAAGCGCGGGGCTGACCACGACGAATGTCGCGGTAACCGTGAGCGATCTGACAACCCCGGGCACCGACGCCACGAACGCCACGACCCTCGACCAGTTACAGATCACGGCGAGCATTCCGTTCAGCGATGTCCGCTGGTCGTCGGCAACGCTCGTGACGAATAGTTCGACCAAGCTATCGGTGACCTCGGTTTGGTTCTCGAACAACAACCAGGCCTATCCCACGAGCATCAGCGTTCCGGCAGGTTATTGATCGCAGAGCCGATGTTCGCACCACCTAAAACTCAACGCCTGCAAAGAAAACGCGCTCGGCGCGGCGTGTCGATCGTACAAACGGCGGTCGTGCTGAACCTGGTGCTGATGCTTATCTTCGGGCTGTTCGACTTCGGGCGTGTGATCATGCTGCGGCAATTGATTGCCAACGCGGCCCGCGAAGGGGCGCGGCTGGCGGTGGTCAACACCAGCAGTTTGCAAACCTCCGATATCACGACCTGCGTGAGCAATT
>DASZPI010000720.1:0-3318 GCA_035550355.1 Pirellulales bacterium | reverse complement strand
GGCCTGGGGCGGTGCTGGCCAGTGCAGCGGAACCAACACAAACGTCGCGAGCAGCAGCGCCAGCGCAATCACATGACCACCCGACCAGGCCACCAGTTGCGATGTGGGGACTGTGTCGCGCCAGCAACGATTCCAGCGCGCGTGCAACTGCGCCTGGTCGATGATGGCCCGGGCCAGGTAGCCGCAGTCGGCCGCGGCGGCGCGCCGCTCCTCGTCGTAAGCGGCCAACAACCGTGTATCGAGATCGGGATAGCGTCGCTCGACTTGCTGCGCGACGCTGCGCAGATCAAGTCGACGCTTTGCACCGCGCACAAGGATCACGATGCTTGCCGCCGTAATCGTTGTACCCAGTGCAACGCCCGGCCACGGGCCGCCAGTCGCTTCGGCCAGCCACACCGTCAGCCAAGCCAAGCCCAGCCCGGAGAGCCACACCAGCGTCAGGTCGCGAAGCAACGTGCGCCACCGCAACCGCGTCGCGACTTGCCGCAGCTCGCGTTCGATCGACGGCCGGCTCATGATCGGGTACCTCTTGGAAAGCTCATGGATCCATCATGCCGTATGTTCGCGCCTCGCGAAACGACCGGCCACCACGGTCTCAACCACGGCGACTGCCAGGGCCGACAGCAATAACCACCGCCAACCCTGCTGCCGCGATTCGAGGTCGCGGACTTGCATCGTTTGGCGCTGGGCGGCCAGCGCCTCGACGGCCGACGGTGTTTGCTCGCTTTGCCTTCGCACCCCAAGGGCTTCGAGCGCTTCCGGGGCAAGTGGCGACGTTTTCGATTCATCGGCCTCAAGATTAACGGCCAATGCCTGCTCGCCAGTGCTCGAGCGCACTTGGTACACGCCCGGGCCATCGACCAAAGTGAACTGCGATGACCCGGCGGGCACGACCACCTCGCGCTCGACGGGCGTGCGGATCGTCCATGGTCCCGCGCTGCTGGTTGCGGCGGCCAGGTCGATCGTCTCGCCGGTCTCGTAATGGGCGGCAATCGTGGGACGCTGCCAGCCCAGGTCGACCAACGTGCTCAGCAACGGCACGAACTTGCTCGACACGCCGAGCTGGCTTTCCTTTGGCTGCCATCCCGCGGCCAGCAGCAGCAATCGGCCTTTGCCGCGCGGCAGCTCCACGACTGCCGGATCGCCCGAATCGAACCGCGCAAGAATGTGCGCCTGCTTCGTCGCGATGTCGTCGAGCGCGATTTTGCGATGCCGCCAGAAACGGATCTTCGTGAAGTCGGCATAGCGTGGATCGGCAAATGGAGCAAACAGCGGATGCTGCCGGTCGATCTCCGCGAGCAAGCGATAGTCGCGCTTCTGCTCGGCCTCAGTCACCGTGACGTGCGACGGCTGCGCGAGCTCAGCCGGCAACAGGCCGCGCCAGGCTGCGTCCTCGGCGCGGCCAAGGACCGCCAGCGCCACGCCGCCGTGTTGGATCCAGGTGGTCAGCGCCTCGTTCCAGCCGGCGGGAAAAGTGAGTTGCCCTGTAACGACGACCAACGCGACATCGCCCAGATCGGCTGGGCGTGGGACACGGACGCTCTCTGCATATGGATCGACCGTTTCGACCGTCACCGCGCGGTCGGAGCCGACCTGGCCAAGCGCGCGCTCGAGAAAGTACCTTAGCGAGTGTTGATCGTCGGCCGCTTCCGCCGCCAGGTGCAACACGCGCAGCCGCTGGCGCGTGGGCAGGACAAGCCAGAGGTGGTTGTCGAACGGTTCGTCGTCGCCGCGCAATACGAGTTCGGCTGCCTGGCTGCCGACCAGCGGCGGGGCACGGACTACCCGCGTCTGGCCGGGTGGAACGTAGTAGTCGCTCCCGGCGGCTTGCTGAGCCGCGGTATCCCAGCCGAGCGTGAAAGACTCGCGCGACGAATCGCCAGCGTTGCTAAGCAACACACGCGGCCTGCGCGAGGCACCGTCGACCGGCGGATCGTCGCCGGTGTCCAGGCCATGGACCGCCGCATTCGAGCTACGTTGCGGCAAAGCGATGATTTCGACACTCACGCGCTGCGGCCATTCGATATTCTGCAAGGCCGCGGTGCGACTGCCCGACTGTAAGTCGCTCACGAGCACGATGCGTTCGGGCCGTTCAAGGTCGGGCGTGGTGCTGCTCGATGCAGAGCGATCATGTCCGGCGGTATCGAGCGTTTCTAGCGCAGCGATCAGCGCCGAATCAAGCCAGGTGGCCGACCAACTCGGCGCCAGCCGGTCGAGTGCGGCCTGCGCCATGGCGCTGCGTTCGCCGTGAGGCGTGGAGCGCCACAGCTCGAACGGAAGCACCGTCTCAGTGTGCGCGTCGAAGGCGATGATCGCCAATTCGTCGTGCGGGCCGACGCGTTCGACGATCTGCGCGGCCGCGCGTTGGGCGCGGCGCCACAGATCGCCGCGGCGCATGCTGGCACTGGTGTCGATGAGCAGCGCCACGCGCTCGCCCTGTGGGGTCGCTACCGGCTGTTCAAGCCATTGCCGCAGAAAGGGTCGGCCAAACGCCAAGGCCAATAGCGCCAGGACCGTGGCGCGCAGCAGCAGCAACGGCCAATTCTCGAGTCGGCTGCGGCTGGTGATCCGCGGCGGCGAAGGCATTAAGAACATCATTGCTGAAAACGGCATGCGGCCGCGCGGCGTGCGGCGGAGCATGTGAAACAGCACCGGCAGCGTGATCGCCGCGACGCCCGCCACCACGAACCACGGCGCGAGGAATCCCATCATTGCCTCCCGCTGCCGGCCATCGCTCGCCGCCGCGCGGGTCGGCCGCGGCGTGCTCGGGCTTGCAGATAGTCGAACAGGGACTGTTCGAGCGGCTGGTCCGTTGTGACGCGCAGCAAATCGATGCCGAGCTGATCGCTCAGCGATTGCACGGCCCGTTGGTGCTCGCCGAACCGTCGCAGGTACTCGCTGCGCGCCGCTTGCGGATCGACGTACAGCTCACGACCGGATTCGATATCAACGAACAATGCCGGGTCGGCGAACTCGAAGCGGCTTTCGGCCGGGTCGAGCACCTGGAACACCACGACTTCGTGTCCGCGCGACGTCAGCGCAGCTAAGGCAGGGCCGAGCCCCGCCAGCGGCACGAGCAGGTCGGACACCAGCACGACGACCCCACGTTTGCGCAACAGCTCGGCGGCGCGCTCGAGCGGGCGCACCAGGTTGGTCGCCACGCCGAGCGTCGGTCGATCGAGCAGCAACATCAGCCGGCGCAGGTGGCCCGGCCGGTACCGCGCCGGCAGGTAGTCGATTACATCGTCGTGAAACGTGGTCAGCCCGGCGGCGTCGCGCTGCGTGTTGAGAAAATAGGACAGCGTGGCAGCGAGCGTG
>DASZPI010000719.1:0-5689 GCA_035550355.1 Pirellulales bacterium | reverse complement strand
CGCGCGAGCGCCATGGCGGCAACGAGCGCGCGACCGGCCGCCATTCGGAGATGGCATGGCGAACAACAAGTCCGCATCGGCGTTCGGCTTCTACACGGTCGTCGGCACGCTGTCGCAGGGGTTGATCGGCGGGTACCTGGTGCTGAACGCGGCCGGTCGGCCGCTCGAGTTTCATTGCACCGCTCCGGTCAAACCCAGCCGCGCCCAGGCGATCCTGTTCGGCGCAACGCTCGAGCCATATCTGTACGGTGAATACATCGGCCTAACGCTCGTCGCCAAGGCCGAGACAGCGGTCCATGTGATCTGCACGAACTTGCGCGCAGCACTGGCGGTGCGGCAGCATATCGACCTCCCGGTGGCGTTGTTGGGCGACGACGCCATGGGCGCGGCAACGACCGTGGCGATTGCGAACACCCAGCTTGGCCTGGCCGACGGATTCGCCGACGACGAACGGGCGATCGTCGAGCATCTCTCCGCATTCGCCGCGCGCATGCCGTTGGCTGAACCATTCGATCGAATACGCGAGGCGATCGCCGAGGCCGAGCGGAGCGCGGCATGAATGGCTGGCGATGGACCGAACCTGCGGCGCCTCACGTAACGCAAATCGCTTTGCCCGACGCCGGAAGCGCGGAGGTCCAAACGGTATTCAGTTCGGCCCAGGTCCGCACGATCGTGCGGGCGGTCGAGCCGGCCGCGCTGCCGGCCCTGGGAGTCGTCTCGCTACGAATGTCGGCACTTCGATTGAAGGTGCGCAGTTGCCGGTTTCCCGAGCCGATGGCGATCGAAACCCCGGGCGCCGAACCACGGGCAGCGAACGCGATCGCCGACCAAGCGCCGTCGATCGATCATCCGACCTGGACGCGCGTGCACCCGCCGGCCGATGTGGTGGCGCTTGAAGACCGCTGGTTTTACGTGCTGCAGCCTCCGTTGGAGGTGGTGTTCGCCACGCGGTCGTTGGACTTTCCGATGCATCCGTTCGGATACCAGCTCGAAGGGATCGCGTTTCTGTATGCGCGTGCCGCCGCGGTGCTGGCCGACGAGATGGGGCTGGGCAAAACCATGCAGGCGATCACCGCGATCCGCCTGTTGTTGCATGCCGGGCAGGCCCGTCATGTGTTGCTCGTGTGTCCTAAGCCGTTGGTGACCAACTGGCAGCGCGAGTTTCATGTTTGGGCTCCCGAGCTGCCGGTGATGGTGATCGAAGGCGATGCCGCGCGGCGAAGCTGGCAGTGGCAGTTGCCGGAAACACCGGTCCGCATTGCCAATTACGAGCTGCTGCACCGCGATCGCGAAGCGCTCGCGCACCTGGCGTTTCCGTACGACCTGGTGGTGCTCGACGAGTCGCAGCGCATCAAGAACCGCGCCAGCGCCACGTCGGACGTCGTGCGCTCGATCCCGCGTCGTCGTAGCTGGGCGCTCACCGGAACGCCGATCGAAAACAGCCCGGAAGACCTGGTCGGCATTTTCGAGTTCGTCGCCCCGGGGCGACTAAAGTCGGACATGGAGCCGCGACGCATGGGAACCGCCGCCGGCGATTACATCCTGCGCCGCACCAAGGACAAAGTGCTCAAAGATCTGCCACCGAAAATGTTTCGCGACGCGGAACTCGACCTGCTCCCTTCGCAACGCGAGACGTACCGCCTGGCCGAGGAAGAAGGAGTGTTGCGGCTGACCGAGATGGGCCCCGCGGCGACGATCCAACACGTGTTCGAGCTGGTGATGCGTCTGAAACAAATCTGCAACTTCGATCCGGCGACGGGCGACAGCGCAAAGCTCGAGCGGCTGTCGGCCGACCTGGAAGAAGTCGTCGACAGCGGCCGTAAGGCAATCGTCTTTAGCCAATGGGTCGAGACGCTGGAAACGCTCGGCCGCGCGCTCGAAAAGTTCTCGCCGCTGGCCTACCACGGCAGGATCGCCAGCGGACGGCGCGACGATGTGATCCGCGAGTTCCGCGACGACCCGCGCCGATCGGTGCTGCTGCTAAGCTACGGCGCCGGCGGGGTCGGCCTGAACCTGCAATTCGCCAACTATGTGTTCTTGTTCGATCGGTGGTGGAACCCGGCGGTCGAAGACCAGGCGATCAATCGCGCCCACCGGATCGGCGGCTCGGGACCGGTCACCGTGACGCGCTTCCTGGCGCTGAACACGATCGAGCAGCGCATCAATCAAGTGCTCGAAGAGAAGCGCGGCGTGTTCGAGACGGTGCTCGGAACCTCGTCATCGCCGCAAAGCTCCGGGCTCACGCAGCGCGAATTGTTCGGCCTGTTCAAATTGCAGTGCCCCACGGGGCCGATTCGCCTGGGAGCGTAGGCAAGCGTTTGTCGTCGGCCATTTCTGGGGGTAAATTGCTGGTATGAGCACCGCCGAGAAGTTGAACCTGGTCTCGGTCGAGGATTACCTAGCCGGCGAACTGGCTTCACCAGTGAAGCACGAGTACATCGGCGGCGTTGTGTACGCAATGGCCGGTGGTCGGAACGCGCACCATCGCATCGCAACCAATGCACTGGTCGCGTTGGGCTCACGGCTGCTCGACAAACCGTGCCAGCCGTTCAATTCGGACACGAAGATTCGCATCCTGTTTCCAACACACACCCGGTTCTACTATCCGGACGTGTCGGTGATCTGCCATCCCGGGCCTGAAAGCGACACCTTCCAGGACCAGCCCGCCGTGCTCGTCGAGGTGCTTTCACGCGCCACGCGACGCATCGATCAGGGCGAGAAACGGGACGCGTATCTGTCGATCCCTTCGCTGGCGGTGTACTTACTGGTCGAGCAAGAGTCGGCGCGCGTGGTGGCCGATCGACGCACCGACCAAGGCTTTGTGCGCGAGGTCTATTCGGGGCTCGACGCGGTCGTACCTTTGCCAGAGATCGGAACCGAGCTTCCGCTGGCCGACGTTTATCGCCGCGTTGAGTTTGTGCCTGAAGGCGACGAGGCTGGAACCTAAGCGGCCTCATCCGCGGATTTTATTGCCGTGGCTTGGATCGTACGGCGAGCGGAGCGCCAATGTCGGTCACGTGAACGAGGCCGGTAAACGTCGTCGCTCCCGGGGCATCGAAGCCGACCTTGCGATCGACAAATGTCACCGTATGATCGGCAACGAACGTGGGATCGCCCGGCAAGCCAGTATCGCAATCCAGGCCGCTCGGTAAATCCACGGCGACCTTCGCGCAGTGCGCCGCGTTGAGCTGGCGGATCACCGCATCGAGTGGCGGCCGTGGGTTGCCGCGCGCACCGGTGCCCAAAAGTGCGTCGACAGCGCAACCGGCTCCTTCGAGGCCGCGCCGCAGACGATCGGCATCGTGTCTCGAACCGAATGGCTCGATATCGATGCCGGTCCGTTCGAGGATCGCGAGGTTTGTTGCGGCGTCGGGAGACATTTTAGTCAGATCCCCCCACACGAACACACGCACTACCTGACCACGTAGATCGAGATGCCGCGCGATCACGAAACCATCGCCGCCGTTGTTTCCCACCCCGCAGCAAACGGCGAACGGCCCTGGTAGTTCGAGCCGCAACATGACGTCGACCGTGCCGCGACCAGCGTTCTCCATCAGCAGCAAGCTAGGCATGCCAAACTCGCGCACCGCGCGCTCATCGATCGCTCGTGACTGGTCGCGCGAGAGTGACATGGTTGGGCCTTCGAACTATACTCGTTGAGTACTATTCATTCTGCATTTTGCATTTCGCCATGCCTCTCTACGAGTACCATTGCCAGGCGTGCGGGCAAGAATTTGAACTGCTTGTGCGCTCCAGCGATCGGCCGCAATGCGCCGCCTGCGGCAGCGAACAACTAACGAAACAGTTCAGCGTGCCCGCGGCGCATACATCGAGTGGCTCTCGGCTGCCGATTGCCGGTAGTGAGTTTCCGGGGTGTGGCAAGCCTGGCTGCGGCCCGGGTGGCTGCGGACGCATGTAGACCTTCCAGCGCGCTTCGATGGACCGAAGCCGTGACGACCCCGGCTTGGCCTGCCCCTGGACCCTTGCAACTGTCCTCCGCCCCATGCTCTCGCGTCAAGCCAAAGCGGCTTACTACGCTCTGTTCGCTCCGGCCATGAAGCTCAATGGCTGGATCTATCGCCAATTCCGCGCGCCGCGCGATGGCGTGGTGCGCGTACAGCTTGGGCCCGGGCAGCGCAATTACCTCGACGGCTGGATCAATATCGACGCCAACGCGTTCACCGGTCGCTGCGATGTCTGGGCCGATTTGCGCAATCGCCTGCCGCTGCGGGACGGCACCGTCGATGCGATCTATTCGCACCACGTGATCGAGCACCTGCCCGACTCTGACTTACCGGCGCACTTTGCCGAGTTGTACCGCTGCCTGAAGCCGGGCGGCGTGATTCGCATCGGCGGCCCCAATGCCGACATGGCCATTCGCAAGTACGTCGAAGGCGACAACCGTTGGTTCGACAACTTTCCCGACCGGCGCGACAGCGTCGGCGGACGATTTGCGAATTTCATCCTCTGCCGGGGCGAACACCTTACCATCCTGACGCCGTCGTACCTTGAAGAGATCGCTGGCGGCGCCGGCTTCGTCGATCTGCACACCTGCCGGCCAATCGTCGAGACGCGATACCCGGAACAATTCGACGCCGCGGTGCTGGCCAAGGAGCACGAATCGACTCCCGAGGCGCCGCATACGCTGATCGTCGAGGGGCGAAAGCCAGGCGAGGCTCAGCCGCGACGCCGCGAGTGATCGCTCGCTGCGCGTCGCGGCTAAACAATCGTTACTGCGGCAACGCAAAGTTCGCGGGCACCGTGGCCCAGCCAACCGCCACCGCGCCGGCTTCGTACAGCGCTCCGCGGAGGCTGATCGGGAAACCTTGCAAGTGGTACGGAGCGCAACTGCCCGGCCGATAGTAGCCCAAGGCGTAGATGCATTCGGTCGGCGGCTCGATGCCCATTTTGTAAGGCAGCAGCGGCACGGTGCCGAAGAAGAACGCCGCCGACGCCAGCGGCTGCAGCGGACGCGGGAACGCGTGTCCGTACCGCTCGAGGCGTTCATCCTCGAAGTACAGCGGCTTGTGGCAAAGGTTCGAGGCCTTCCACGTATAGGTCATCGGACTCCAACTGCGCGGAATGAACCGGTCGTCGCGCGGCCCGCATTCCGGGGGAAAATCGCCCGGTTCGGCCGCCACATTCGTCGAAATGACATTGATCGGCTTCAGCTTAGCGCGCTCGGCGTCGCAATCGATCTCGAGCGTTTGCGTGCTGCGCGCCATTCCGCCGTCGAAGCTGGGCATCGGCGGCGGAACATTCGATCGTAGCGGAGCCGGCGCTAACCGCGGTGCCGGCGCCAGTGTTGGTGCTGCCGGTGAATAGCGTTGCGCCATCCGGGCAACAGGGCCGTCGATTGCAGAGTCTTCGGCGGCACTGGCGTTTGGCGCGGAATCAAGTTCCGTGGCAATCGGTCCCACCGAGGTTTCGATTCCCCCGAGGGTGATTGCCGGTCCGCTTTGTTCTTGCTCGCCCGACGTCTGTTCGACGTCGCCTCGTGCGGAAGAATTCAGGCGCGAGACTGCGGGAGTCGATTTCGAGCGCCACTTCAGGTTCGGGTTATTCGGCGCCGGCTGCTTGTTCGCGCTCGTGCCCGTGGCGGCGACCGTCGTTGCTCGGCGGGTGGCATTGCTCCAGCCGTCCGGCTCGGCAGCCATGCCGGCCGGAACCCTCAGCACGGCGTAGGCGC
>DASZPI010000718.1:0-12964 GCA_035550355.1 Pirellulales bacterium | reverse complement strand
ACTGGAAAGTGAGATTCCGGACCACACGAACGTCGAGATTGTCGGCACTTACGAGCCGCTTCCCTTCGGCTTCAAAAAGTTCCGCCCCGGGTTGAAGCCCAAAGACTACGCGGGTTGGTGAGGGCACCGCACCCGGTTCGTTCTACTTAGCCTTTTTTAGTGGCTTAGCCAGGTAATCCGGCCAATTGATTCGCTGCCGCTCGTAACCCGGATCCTGCCACTCGGGCCAGACCGGCGCTTCGCGTTGCACGTCGGCGAACTGCGGTTCGAGCTTCGCCACGATCGTATCGAGCCGCTGCGGCTCGCGTGAGGCAAGGTCGGTGGTTTCACCCCGATCGTTTGCAAGGTTATACAACTCGTAGCTTTTGAGCCGAGCTTCCTTCAGCATTCGATTGGCCTCGGCCGTAACCGAGCCCGTCCGCTGAGGAGCTTCGCTCAGCCGAGCGACGACTTTCCAGTCGCCGTCGCGCATGGCCACGCACGGCTCGCTGTGGGCAAAGTTAAATTGCCAATACAACGGCCGCCGCCGATCGAAGGTCTGGCCGTCGAGCAGTGGCCGCACGTTCTCGCCGTCGATCTTACGGTCGCGGGGCGGTTCGATGCCGGTAACCGCACACACGGTGGGCAAGAAGTCGGTTCCGCAGACTGGCGTATCGCTGGTGCCGCCGGCTGGCGTGTGGCCGGGCCAACGAATCATCCCTGGCACGCGAATGCCCCCTTCGTAGACGTTGCCCTTGTACTCGCGCAAGCCGCCGGTCGAGCCCGTGTTGTGCCACTTCGTGCGCTCGGGTCCGTTGTCGCTGGTGAACCAAACCAGCGTATTCTCGGCCAGGCGCAGATCATCGAGCGCCTGCATCAGCCGGCCAAAGGCATCATCCATTTGCGATATGTTCCCGTGGTGGGCCACGCGACTGGGATCGTCCGGAAAGTCGTAGAGCGACGCGAACTTTGGGGCGGTCTGGATCGGCTCGTGCGGTTCGTGAAAGCAGAGGTACATGAAGAACGGCTGCTCAGGAGCTCGGTCGTCGCGCAGCCAACGCACCGCCTCGTCGACCACAATGCTCGACGCGTAACCTTCGATCGGGCCCATCGGAATCGAATCGCGCACGAAGTTGTACGGGTTCAGGTGGTTGGGCAGACAATTGTTCTGCGTGCTGAACCAATGGCCAAAGCCGTGGTCGCTTGGCTGCGGCTGCCCCGGCAGGTTGAACATGCCGTTCAGATGCCACTTGCCGACATGACAGGTTTGGTAGCCGGCCGAGGCCAGCAGCCGGGCGATCGTGATCTCTTCGGCACGCAGGTGCATGGGCGAGAGCATCGGGATTGCCGTGTACACGCCCACTCGATACGGAGTGCGACCGGTCATCAGTCCGGCTCGGGCCGGCGAGCAGTTCGCCGCCGCGGCATAGCAACTCGTCAGACGCAAGCCTTGGCTGGCGAAGCGATCGAGATGCGGCGTTTTCACCTCGGGGCTACCAAAACATGCCAGGTCGCCCCAGCCCAGATCATCGGCCAGCACCAATACAACATTCGGGCGCGACGCCGCCGGCGCCGACGCCGTAAGAGTCATCAGCAGGCAAATCGTGAGAAAACCGCAGCGCTTTTGCATGGATCAAGTCTTCAACGATTGGGATGGACTGGCGGGCTCAACCTCGTGCCCGAGTATCGCCGTTCAGCACGCTCAAAACAACGACCGCCCCACAGTCCCCGGGCGACCGGCCGGGGTTAGTAAATCGTTAGGTTGCTGATCCCAATTCGATGCAAAACGGTTACTATTAGAGGCGGGATCAGGGGGTTCGAACGAGGCGGGGTAATTCGATGCACGAATATGCCCAGACGTCGGGCGCAGAGCCAAATGCGGCTGCGCCTACATCGGTGAGTGTGACCGCGACGCGCTCGGTTCCTATCGCAGCCCCTGGTGCTCGAGCATCGGCTCCGCTGAAACGCGCTCCCACGGGCCCGGCCATCGTTGCCAACGACGAAGCGCCCCCGATCAACCTGGTCACGCAGGTCTTCGCGCCGGGTGCGATCAGCATGCTCGTGCACGTGGTATTGCTCATCGTGCTCGGGCTGATCGCCAATCCGATGCCCATCGTTGCCGAGCAGTCGGTGATCATCGCCTCGCGCGAAATCGACTCGCCGTTGCTCGACCATATGGAGCTGCAAGAGATTGAGCGCGGCAGCAGCGACTTCGGCGCAATCCAGTTGGCCGCGGCTGTGGTTGCCGGCGACGTGACTTCCGAGGTTTCCGACAAGTCGGTCGGCAATGCGACCGTGGACGTTGACGACCCGAAGCTGCGCAACACGCTCACGCGCTCGTCTGGGGGCCGCGACTCGGCCACCTTCTTTGGTGCGGTCGCCAAGGGCAAGCGGTTCGTATTCGTTGTCGATAACTCCAAAAGCATGAACGGCCGCGTCGTCGGCAAGATCACCAAATTCGAGCGCGCACTAGCCGAGTTGCTGGAAAGCATCTCGAAGCTCGGCCGCGACAAGTCGTACTACATTGTGTTCTTCAATGCCGAGCCGATGCGGATCTTCGACCCCACGCCCGCGCCAGGATTCGTGCCTAATACCAAGGACAACTACGAGAAGCTGTACAATTGGCTGAAGCAGGTCGAGCTGCAATTAGGAACCAAGGGCAAGGCGGCGATGCAGATCGCAATCGATCTGAAGCCCGACGCGATTTACATCCTGGGCGACGGCGCGTTCACCGACGACACGGCATCGGCCCTGCGTTCGATGAACACGAAAAAGGTGCCGATCCACACGCTGCTGTTCGGCAGCAAAAGCAGCAAAGGCCGCGACAGCATGGAACAAATCGCCCAGGAGAACGGCGGCACGTTTTCCATCGTCGACTGATCAACGATCGGCGAACGATTGCTCGAACCATATTCACCACGCCTGGACGTCCGTTCGCCGAGAGCGAAATCCTCGATCCAGACCCCCGCTACTCGTTGCGGGCTGCTGCGCTGCGTGCGTATAATCGCGGTTCGTCGCGCCCGGCCGTCGATTGCCCAGGACTGGGTCGACGGCGGTGTGAATATTCCCTATTCGCGGAGGTTTTGATCGTGGCAAGCGGCAAGTACTTGTTCACCAGTGAGTCGGTTAGCGGGGGCCATCCAGACAAGTTGGCCGATCAGATCTCCGACGGCGTACTCGATGCGCTGCTTGCCCAAGACCCGTACAGCCGCGTGGCTTGCGAAACGATGGTAACCACCGGCGTGGCGATCCTGGCCGGCGAAATCACCACCAAGGCGGTCGTCAATTACGCCGAGATCGCGCGGAACGTGATCCGCGACGTCGGTTACGACGACGACAAGAAGGGCATCTGCTACGACAGTTGCGCCGTGATGGTCTGCATCGACCGGCAAAGCCCCGACATTGCGATGGGCGTCGATGAGAACACCGACAAGGGGAAGGAGATCGGCGCGGGCGACCAGGGGTTGATGTTCGGCTATGCCTGCAACGACACGCCCGAGCTGATGCCGCTGCCGATCGCATTGGCCCACCGCATTACCAACTCGCTGACCGAAGCGCGGCAGAAGAACGTCGTCGGCTGGCTGCGTCCCGATTGCAAAAGCCAGGTCACGGTCCAATACGAGGGGAGCAAGCCGGTCGCGATCGATACGGTCGTTGTCTCGCAGCAGCACTGCCCCGAGGTCACGAACGACGAGATTCGCAAGTTTATTGTCAACCAGATCATCAAGCCGTTGCTGCCGAGCGATCTGGCAAGCGACAAGATCAAGTACCACATCAATCCCACCGGCCGCTTCGTGGTCGGCGGTCCGCACGGCGACTGCGGGCTCACGGGGCGCAAGATCATCGTCGACACCTACGGCGGCTGGGGACGCCACGGCGGCGGCGCATTCAGCGGCAAGGATCCGACCAAGGTCGATCGCAGTGCCGCTTACATGGCGCGTCATATCGCCAAGAACATTGTGGCGGCCGAGCTTGCCGATCGCTGCGAAGTACAATTAGCCTACGCGATCGGTGTGACCGATCCGGTGAGCGTCCACGTCGACACCGAAGGAACCGGCAAGATCGACGATGCCCGAATTTGCGAACTTGTGCGCGAGTTGTTCCCGCTTTCGCCGGGCGGCATCATCAAGTATCTCGACCTGCGTCGGCCGATTTATCGGGCGACGGCCGCCGGCGGGCACTTTGGCCGCAGTGGTTCCGGGTTCACCTGGGAAAACACGCACCGCGTTGCCGACCTGCAAGAGGCGCTTGGCTTGGCCGCGGCAAGGTAGGTGCGGATGATCGCCCGCTTGCCGCCGTTGCCGCTGAGTCGCTTGCTCACGCTGCGCTCGGCCCAATGGAGCGGACTCGCGGCCGTTGCCGGGCTTGGCTGCGTTGCCGGGCTGGGTTGCGCTGCTGGGCTCTTGGCGTCACGTCGCCTGGCCGGTGCATTGGTCTTGCCTCCCAGTGCGGCGGTTGTTGTCGTCCTTGGCGGATCGTTGATCGGCATCGCGCAGGTGGCGCACGCCCGAGCCGACGATTCGATCGCTTGGCTCGGCAATGCCGTCGCGGCCGGGCGACGCGATCAACTGGTGCATTTGGTTCATGCCATGATTGCCACGATGTTGATCGTGGCGGTCGCGGCGATTTCGCTGCCTGGCACATCGCGGCCTGCCGTGGTCCTGGTCTGGCTCGTAGCCTTGGGAGCAGAGATGATCGTCGGCAGGCGCATGACGCGCCGATTTTCGGTGCCCTCGGTCGCCGCGCTGCCGGTCGAGGCGACGCGATCGATCCCGATCCAACAACTAACGCGATACCGCTCGACCGATGGCGAGCTGATCGAAGCCGACGTGCTGATCGACATCGCTGCCGGTGCGCGGCATGCCGCGGTGCATATCGGCTTTTGCCCTCCGTTTGCTACGCTGCCGGCAATCGAATTCGAGCAAGTCGATGGCCCTGAGGCAAGCGTTCGACTGGCCCAGCACTTGGTGCAAGGCGTTCGGCTCGACGCGAAAGTTACAGAGCCCGGGCCTGCGCGGCTGCGAATATCGCTTGTCGCGCGGAGCACGCTACCCCTGGATCATTAACGAAGGCTTATGGCACGCTGGCCGCGCCATCATTGGACGACGATCTTTACATACGGCACCGTGTTCGTGCTGTTTCCGCTGTTGTGTGCGCTGGCTTATCGATGGGTGCGCGGCAGTTGGTAGCTGGAGAGTCAGATGATGCTTCGAATGCTGTGGGCTGTGATGGTGTTGTTGCTTTCCGGCGCGGCAGTTGGTTTCGCTGCGCGTCTGCCATCGGAGGCGCTCGACTTGTCGCATTGGAAGTTGACTTTGCCAACCGACAAGTCACGTCCAGGCAAAGCCGATGAGATCCAGCAGCCCGAGCTCGCGAGGTTCAGCGATCCACAATGGTTTTTTCCGGCGGCCGACGGCAAGGGCGTGGTATTCCGCGCCGGGTGCGGGGCGCCGACCACCAAAGGCTCGAAATTTCCGCGCAGCGAGCTGCGCGAAATGAGCGGCAGCGACGGACGCGAGAACGCGTCGTGGAGCACCAGCGACACGATCGCGCACACCATGGTTGCAAACCTGGCGATCACCCATCTGCCCCAAGCCAAGCCGCACTGCGCTTGTGCTCAGATTCACGACGCCAAGGACGATCTCATGATGGTTCGCCTGGAAGGGACTAAGCTATTCGTCGAGCGGAACAAGCAAGGCGACATCCCGCTCGACGCGCAGTATCAGCTTGGCACGTTTTTCGAACTCAAAATTGAAGCCGGCAACGGCCACGTGCGCGTGTGGTATAACGGCGCGCAGAAGATGGACTGGGAAGTCGTTCGGCAGGGATGCTATTTCAAGGCGGGCTGCTACACGCAATCCAACCGCAGCAAAGGCGACCGCCCCGAGGCGTACGGCGAGGTGGTCATTCGCGCCCTCGAGCTCGACCCGGCGCCACAGCGCTTGGTCAATTAGCCTTCGGCGTCAGGCCGTCACGGCGTGCGAGCGCATCTCGCTGGCCCGCGCATCGGCAAACAGTTCGCGCACCACCGACCAGTACGTCGGAAATACAGTATCGTGATAGGGCGAATTCGCAGGCAACTTCTCGATCAACCGTCGATGGGCCTTCGCCAAATTGTGATACGGCAAGGTCGGAAACAGATGGTGCAGCGCGTGGTAGCGCAAGCCCAGCGGAAAGAACAGCTCAGTGATCAGCCCATTGCCCGTGATGTTGACCGAATCGTTGAGCTGCTCGAGGTGTGTCATCGTGCCGCCGCGATTACGGTAGTGGTGAGCCACCAGGTTGCGGTTGTAGTTGAGCGCCAGCACCGCAACCGCCAGCACATACAGCTGAAACATGCGGGTCCACGGATACACCCCCAGCACGATCACGGCCAACATCAGCACGCAGCGCAGCCAGCACGCGAGTTCGACGGTTGCCCATAGCCGGCGCGGCGCCGACGGCGGCACGTTCAGCGTATGACGAAAGTTCATTACGAACGAGCTGCAATGCTCGAGCGTCCACTGCCGCACCCGGGGATGAACGAATGTCAGCGGGCTCAATAAGAACCGCATGAACACGTACGCCGGCAATACGAGCGCTTGCCCTAAGAACAACCAGATTTTGTAGACCGGCGAGTTCGCCAACGGCAGGTATTCGCCATCGTGCGCCGTGCCGTAATGGTCGGCCTTATGATGATCAATATGGTTGGTGTAGAAGAAGCTGGGCATGAGCATCGGTATGCCGCAGAGCAGATTCCAACCTGCCGCGAAGCCGCGCATCTCGTTCTGCCGCAGGTGCGTGATCTCGTGAATGAAACTACCTGCGCGAAACAGCGCGAACGACGCGATCACGAGCGCCAGCGCTTGCTGCAAGCTCCACGCCGGCGCGTCGAGATAGTATGCCGCGCAGCCGTACCCCACCACCAAACAGGCGATCAGATCAAGCCAGTAGATCAAAACGCGATGGACGTACAAATCGCCGACGAGCTTCCGCATGGCGGCAATCGGCGAGTTGACAAGCGACTTGGTCGAGTTCATGGACGGCGATCAAGAACCGAGAGAATGGGCTGCCCCGGGCGCCTGTGCCTCGGCCAAGGCTGGCGCGCCCGTGCTGTACGTACTCGGCTTGCCTCCATGCTCTCCTGTATGCGGAGCCTTCGGGTTTCGGTAAGCATGGCTTATGCAACTCGCGCGCCTGATGCGGCTTTGTAACGAGGTGCGCGTCGAGCGCAGCGCACGGACTACACGAGTCGCGCCTGCGGCGCCAAATGTTGCGCCGACGCGCCCCGCCGGTTGTTCCGACGAGAACGATCACACGGTTCCCGTCGGGCGCGACCATGCATGGCGCACCCTATCGTCGGGCGCACCACGTCCAATGACGATCGCTGGTCGCAGCGACCGTATGCGGAGAGAACCCCAGCGCCGCAACCAAGCTGCGTATCTCGTCCAGCGCGAGGGCGGCATGCAGCGAGTCGTCAAACAACTGCCGCTGCCGCGCGGTCGAACCGACGGTGTAGCATTCGACCAACCCGTCGAGTTGCTGCTGGTCGGCCGGGCGCAACAGATCGCGGAAAAAGATCAGCCCGCCCGGCGCAACAACCCGCACCGCCTCGTCCAGAACCTTGGCCGGGTCGGGAATGTGATGCACGATGCTGTTGGAGATGACCCCCGAGAATTGGCCGTCTCGATACGGCAGGCGCTTGCAGTCGATTCGTTGCAATTCGACACGCTGCTCAAGCCCTGCGGCCGCGACGTTCCGCCTTCCGAGTTCGAGCATCGACTCGGCCAGATCAACCGCCAGAATCCGGACCTGTGGACACGCCTGACACAGCAGAATCGGTATTTGCGCAGTGCCCGTGCCCAAGTCGAGCAGCTCGACGTCCCCGGTGAGCTGCGGCCGCAGATCATCGACGAATCGCTGGTTCACCTCGCGGTGGTCGATGGCGTCGTAATCGGCCGCATCTTGGGCAGTTTCCATCACCTCGGGTTCGAGCCGTCGCTGAAGCATGATCGGGCATTACCGCGAACTGTCGTCAATTCGACGACGCATGATACACCTGTTCTGGCTCGTGATACAGCGATCTCGTTGGCAAATAGAACCGAGATCCCAGTGCTTGCCGAGCTCGCTTCAATGCCTTTCTGTCGTAAAAACTGCGTATCAAATGGCTTACGGTAGTGCTGGTCGTCGGGCGGTGGCTGGGCTCTTTGTAACGGCTGGAAAATTCTGCAAAAAGCGCATTTCCCGCTCGCCGGCACGGAACGCGCTTAGGTCTACTCGCATCTAACTGCAACAGAATGATTTATGACTGTAGTGAGCATAAGGAACGGACAATTCGGCGCGCAGAACCACCAGCGGCATGCCCCTTGCTTTTATACGTGGCAGTGACCGAAACGGGTCAAGCGGTGTCAAAATGACATGCGACCCTTCGTGCCCAATGAAGGAACCGGAGAAGAGTCGGCAGGAAACCTTACAAGGGCGACAACGGCCGTCGGAACTAGGAATGTTTCTGACTCCGCCGAACCTTGCCCGATGGGATTCGTAGCAATGAGTAGCAACACCCTCACGATCCAAGCTCTGAGTGCTAACCGTACCTCGACGTTGGAGCGATCCGACGAGGAGCTGTTCGAGGCCTATCGCACGCGGCATGATCGGCAGGCGTTTGCGGAGTTGGTGCATCGTTACGAGCGCGAGCTGTACACGTACTTGCGGAGGTACTTGGGCGACGCTGCCATGGCCGAGGACGCCTTCCAGGCGACCTTCCTGCAGATTCACCTGAAGAACCACCAGTTCGAGACCGGACGCAAGTTTCGCCCGTGGCTGTACACGATTGCCACCAACCAAGCGATTGACGCCCAGCGTCGGAATAAGCGGCACCGCATGGTGAGCCTCGACCGGCGCACCAATACGGAAAGCACCGAGAGCGCTGGGTCGCTGTTGCAGTTGTTGGAAAGTCGCGAAGCAGGCCCCACGGCTCGCCTCGAGACCGTCGAACGTGAACATTGGACCAAGAACGCTGTCGCCGAGTTGCCCGAAGCTTTGCGAGCGGTTGTGATGTTGGTTTACTACCAAGGGCTGAAGTATCATGAGGCTGCCGAGGTGCTCGGCGTGCCGGTTGGTACCGTCAAGAGCCGCCTGCACACTGCCATTCTGAAGCTCAACGAAAGCTGGGGGCGTACTCACGCCGGCGAAGCGGACATGGCCAGCGATGCCACCTAATGCCAGCGATAAGCATGTCTGAGCAACAGCTACTAGGCTACCTGATGGGCGCGCTCGATGCCTGCGAGCAACGCGCCCTCGAAGAGCGCCTGCGGCGCGAGCCCGAATTGTGCCGTCAACTTGAACGTTTGCGAGCTTGCCTCGCGCCCCTGTCCGACGACGAGCCGCCACCGCCCCCCACGGGCTTGGCGGCTCGTGCCTTTAGTTATGTCATGGCGCGCGTCGGACCGTGCGAAGGGCAATTCGCGGCGTGCAATGCGTGGCGGCCGCAAGACATTGTCGTCGCCAGCTTCATTGTCATCACGCTGGCGATGCTCGTATTCCCCGCGGTAAGTTTCAGCCGCTACCGCGCGCAAGTGCGCGCCTGTCAACATAACCTGGCGAACATCGGCCACGCGCTGCTCACTTATAGCCAGCGCCAAGGCGACTACTTTCCCGAGGTGCCGTTGAGTGGCAATTTGGCGGCCGCCGGAATCTACGCGCCGACCTTGGCACAGGCCAAACTCATCGAGCCGCGGCAGGTTCTCTGCCCGGCAATGCCCGCGACCCAAGGCGAGCATCGCATTCCCACCCTCGACGAGCTCCGCTCGGCCAGCGGTCCGGCGCTCCGCAATTTACAACAGCAGATGGGTGGCAGCTACGGCTACAGTTTCGGCTACTGGCACAACGGTCAGTATCAAAAGCTTCGCAATCGCGCTCGGCCGACGTTTGCACTGATGGCCGATGCCCCCAGCGGCGCGCATGTGCTGCACGAAGGCCGCACCAGCGCCAACCACGGTCGCTGCGGGCAGAATGTGCTGTTCGAAGACGGGCACGTGGCGCTGCTGCAAACTTGCAGGATCAAGGAACTGGGCGACCATATCTTTCAGAACAACCTGGGACACGTGGCCGCCGGCATTGGACCAGAAGACTCCGTGATCGCCCCCAGTGACACCGCCCCCGTGCCGCTGGATCTGTTGCCGGTCACACTCGAAACCGCCACTCTCTCAGCGCGATAGGCGTTGACTTTCCGCCACATGCCTCGGTGGATCGTGGGCAAATCCAAACGGCCGCTGAGCGGCCTTTTTCGTGGCCATTTTGTCGCAAACGTCAATTAGACTGCGACATACGGCGCCCGCCCTCAGTGGCGGTTTGCGGCGGCACTCGCCTTGCTTTTTGTAGTGCCACAGCCCCCGCCCCTGGGATCGTGAGCCGCACCCCATGAACTCGCGCCAATCGCTGGAGTTTGCCATTAAGCTCGCTCGGTCCGCAGCGTATGTGGCCGATCGTTGCGAGCCGATTCGCCCCGCCGCAATGAACCGGCTGCTGCGTGTTTTCCAACGGCGAACCGACCGCTGGCACTCGGCACTCGATCGGGAATATGCCACTTCGGCGATCGCCGTGCTCGAAGAGATCTTCGCGACCGAGCCGCTAACGCGGGTGTGGACCGCGCTGCTCGCAGCAATCGACGACCTGTCTCCACAGGCAAGCCATCGTCCATTGGCCGAGCACTTGTTGAACGGCCATGTCGCGGTCAAGCGCGGTGCCCTCGAGCTGCTGGTCGACCCTGTCCGCGTGCCCCCGCACGAGGCGCTCAGCCTCGATCGTTTGCGACGGAACGCTGACACCTGGTCCGACCTGCTCGTCGGACACTTGGCGATCGATTACGACGTGAGCGAATTCGCTGTCGACTCGATTCGCGCCCGACAGGTAACGAGCGATCACGGTCCCGATGGTCCGCTTGCCAGCCACTCGGCCTGGCGTATCGTCGCCGCCAGCGTGCGCGGCTCGTTTCGCCCGTCGCCCGGCACAATCGGCCCCAATGCGGCGCTCAACGCGCGGATTGCGACTGCGATCCTGGCGTGTTGCCGCACCGCTTATCCGCTCGACAAGGCCTACCAGCCGTTGCCGCGCGTTGCGGTTTGAATGCGGCACAGGTACATGTCGGCACAAATGTAGAGCACCGTTCCGTCGCCGCCCCAGGCGCAGTTGGCGGTACGCTCGCCGGTGTCGATGCTTCCCAGATGAGTGCCATCGGGTGCAAACACGTGCACTCCGCCGGGACCGGTGGCGAACAAATTCCCGCTGCGATCGACTTTCAACCCATCGGGCAATCCCGGCTTGCCCGCCTTGACCCAGGCAGTCGCATCGAACAACAATTTGCCCGGCCCGAGCGTACCGTCGCCGCGCACCTCAAAACTCTTCCATAGCGCGGCGTCCGGATCAGACTGCGCGACGTACAGCGTCTTCTCGTCGGGCGAGAACGCGATGCCGTTGGGGCGCGTCATCTCCTTGGTCAGCAGCGTCAGCGTGCCATTGGGCGCCAGGCGATACACGCCAAAGAAGTCGAGCTCGCGCGCCGGGTCCTTTTCGCGCTGCGGCAGACCGTAGGGCGGATCGGTAAAGTACAAATCGCCATTACGCTTGTACGCGCCGTCGTTGGGGCTGTTCAGCCGCTTGCCTTGGTACCGGTCGGCCAGCGTCGTGAACGAGCCATCCTGCTCGCGCCGCGCCACGCGCCGGTCGCCATGCTGACACAGCACGAGCCGCCCCTGCGGATCAATCAGCAGGCCGTTGCTTCCCGGCTCATCGCCGGTAAACGGTTTCTTGCCGGTATAGCCACTCGGCTTGAACGCCAGCGACACGCCGTCTTTTTCGCTCCAGCGCATCACGCTGTTGCGCGGAATATCGGAAAACAGCAGATATTGACCCTGCGTGACCCAGACCGGTCCTTCGGACCATTCGAATCCGTCGGCTAGTTTCTCAAGCTTTGCTCCGGGCGCGATCAACGAATCGAATCGCGCGTCGAGCCGATCGATCACGCCGAATCGCGGCCCCACCGGCTTGCGCGTGTCATCTTTCGCTTTCGGTTTCGCAGCGGTCGCCTGCTTGCGCCGCTTGATGATGCCCGCAAGCTTTTCCTGCTCAGCCTGCTTCACGTCGTCGGGAATCGTCGCCGGCGTGACCGGAGTGCGATCGAGCTTTTCGTCGGCCGAGACCGTGCGCATGCGCAGTTTGCGGTACCACACCGGGTCGCCGTGATCTTGCAGACGTAAGTTGGCGCCGCGCGCCGTCAAATCGCCGCCGCGCTGGCGGAGCATCTCGACCTCGGCGGCATATTTCGGATCGGTGTAATCGAAGTCGAGCACCTTTTCGCCATTCAGCCAGTGCTGGATGACCGTTCCTTGGCACACGACGCGTCCCGAGTTCCATTGCCCGACGGGACGCGTGCCATCGTGCGACGGCGGCAGGCAGAAGTACAACGAGGCGGCGCTAGTGCGCGGGTTCTTGCCGTCGGCATGATTCGCGTTGTCGAGGATCTGATACTCGACCTGTGTCGGCCGGTAATACACGCCACTATTGCTGCCGGGTCCGACCTTCCACTCGAAGCGCAGCTCGAAATTATCGGGAACCGTTGCCTTGGTGTAGACAATGTCGCCACCCCGATCGGCGCGGAACATCGCGCCATCGTCGAGCTTCCAGTTGCCCTTGTTGTCCCAGCCGGCGAAATCGCGCCCGTTGAACAACAGCTCGAAGCCGGCTCGCTGGTCCTCGTCGCTGAGTGAGTACACGTCAGCAGCCATCGTCATTCGACTCACCAGCACAATCACGATTGCAAGCAGCGGCGCACATCGCATGAGAATCCCTCGATCGTTGGCCTGTGATGTGGCCCTAGCATCGCACGCCGCACACGCCGAGAAAAGAGGCTTTCAATAGTCGAGCCACGAAAGCACGAAACGGATGCAGGAAGACGTCCGCCCGTTTAGCGTTTTCGTGACCTGTGCGCTTCGCCGGCGCTGCTTTCGCG
>DASZPI010000717.1:0-1849 GCA_035550355.1 Pirellulales bacterium | reverse complement strand
CCGTAGCTACAAGCGAGCACGCCATTGCTCATCATCAGCAGGTCGGGGCAGACGCTCCCTTCTTCGAGCGTCACGGGTTTCGTCCAGGTCTGGCCGCCGTCGTCGGAGAATGTTTGCATGAACGACAATAGGCCGCCGGAGCGCGTTACGGCGGTCATCCTGTTGCCGCCGGTGCGGACGACGGCCGGCTCGCCGCCGATGCCGATCACCGACCAGTGCTGCCAGTTCTCGCCGCGATCGGTCGTGCGCAGCAGGTGCGAGTACCGCTTGCCGATCCGCGTCGCCTCGGGCGTCGCCGGGCCGGTCTTGCTATACGCGCTCATCAGCACCGAGCCGTCGGGCTGCTCGAACAATTGCCGCTCGCAGGTCAGCGGCGTCGACACCGCGCTGTACTCGATCGGTAACTTCAAACGGCTTTCGACAATCTCGTAGTTCGTCAGGTCGGGCTGCCAGCGCGCGCTGCGGCCGATCAGCGACCGATCGGGCTGAACCCAGGTCCAGCGCGAGGCGCCGAGCACCGCGCCATCCTTCAGCCGCAGCATCGGCAGCATCGCATACTCGGTATTGTCGAGCCCTGAAACCGGCTTCCATGTCTTGCCTTCGTCGTCCGAGCGCATCACGCCGTACGGCTCATGGATCGCGTCGGGCCCCTCGGCAACGCTCATCAACAACGTGCCGTTGCCGACGTTGTACACGTAAGGGCGCGTGGGCTTGATCTTCAAGTCGGGGCGCGCGATCGGCCATGGCTCGCTGAGCTTGAGCTTGATCGCGTTCGATGGCGGTGGCCCGCTTGGCTTGCGCACTCCCAGACGCACCGATTTCCAATGCGCGTCGCCGGTCGCCTTTTGCGAGTTGGAGCCGAACTGCACGAACGCCTCAGCCGACGGGGCCGGCTTCCAGAAAGCGTTCTGCCCCCGAACCACGACTTTGCCGTCCACGGCGACGCTCATATCGTTGCCGTGAATTACGAGACGGTAGGTGTGATCCTTGTCGGAAGTATCGCAGCGATAGAACCGATCGGTGAAGGTAGCCAGCCGATCGCTGTAAAGCACCAGCCCATCGTAATGCCGGCCGTCGCTGACCAGCACGCTGACCGGGGCGCCGTCGCGCCACGGCCACACGGCCCGCGACGTTGGCTTGCTTTTAGCGACACCGCCGGTGCTGCCAACGCGTACGATCGCCTCGACAATCACTTCCATCGTCGGGTCGGGCGTCCACGCGGCGCGAAACGAACCGTCGCGCTCGGGCGAGTCGTCGCGCAGGTGCAGGGCCAAATCGGAGATGGCGAACTGCGGACTACCTTGAGCGCGCCAAGCCGGCGCAGCCGGCGGGGAGCTTCCATCGTACTCGACGAGCCAGTTGATCGGGTGGTCAGCGATGGCTTCGATCGATGGGGCAATCAAAAGCGCTGTGAAAACAGCGGCCGCGTTTAACTTCATGAGAGGCGCGAATCCGGGGGCTCGTACAGGCGGGGGCAGCAGGCAGGACGTGTAGTCTGCCTGGAACCATGTGCGAATTCAAGCGGCTGCCGCGGAACCTCACCCTTTCGCGGGGCTCGGTTCTTCCGCCGGGCTCAGGTCGGCGTTCGATGGGCCGTTCAGCACGCGGCCCATGCAGTCAAAGCGTGAACCATGGCAGCCGCAGTCCCACGTCTTCTCGTCGCTATTGAACTCGACGAGGCACCCCAGGTGCGGGCACGAGGCAGACATTTCGTGCAGCGTGCCGCGCGTGTCGCGATACACCGCGATCTTCTGCACTCCGCGGCGGATGACTGCTCCGCCGCCGCGCGGAATCTGCTCGACATCGGCGACTTCCGAGCCGGTGAGCCACGAACCATAGCGCGTCGCAA
>DASZPI010000716.1:0-2088 GCA_035550355.1 Pirellulales bacterium | reverse complement strand
ACACCATGTCAACGTCTTCTTGTGTCCGCCCGGTTCGCACGATTCGGTGGAAGTTGGCAGCTTTGGATCGCAATGCCTCGTTGCAAGCGCCGCCGGCACCGGAGCGACAATCTTCCCTCCTGGGATGGCGAAGCGAATACCAGCCGGCTGGCGGCTGCGGTTTGTGGTGCACTATGTCGCCATCGGCAGCGAGCAAACCGATCGCAGCAGTTTGGGGCTGAAATTCATCGATCCCGAGCTTGTCGAGCGCGAAGTGGCGACGCGCGTGCTGATCGATCCCGAGTTGCGCATCGCGCCGGGGGCGGCGAATCACCGCATCGAGCATGCCGCAGTTCTCGAGCGCGACACGCTGCTGCTGGCCATGTTCCCGCACATGCACCTGCGCGGCAAATCGTTTCTGTACCAGGCAGCGTATGCCGACGGACGCCGCGAGACGTTGTTGAGCGTGCCGCGCTGGGATTTCGAGTGGCAGCATCGCTATGAGTTGGCCAAGCCCAAGCTGCTGCCGGCGGGCACCGTGCTGCACTGCATCGCGATCTACGACAACTCGGCGGCGAATCCGGCGAATCCCGATCCGCGGGCCATGGTCCGCGCCGGCCCGCAGAACGACGACGAGATGTTTAACGCGTACTACGACATAGCACCCGCCGAGACGGCGGCCTTTGGCACAGGGTTGCGCACGCGCTGGGTCGTTCGTGGCCTGACCACGTTGATGGCGGCGATCGTGATTGGCTGGTTTGCCACACGCGAACGCGGACCAGGCTAATCCTTGGTGCGTCCGTCGCTCGGCCGCTCGCTGGCTTCGCGCCGTAGCTCGGGCGCGCGAATCGAATCGCTACGCCACTCGCTGACATGCGATCGATCGATGCTGTCGGCGGTTTCAGGGACACTTCCCAGACGACCGGTGAACCAGTCGCGCGAATCGTAATCGTTAAAGGTTCCCGCGAACAGGATCACCATGAACGCCATCCCCGAAGCGGCAAACAGCCATACCAGCCGGCTGCTGTAGCGCAAGTGCATGAAGTACGTGACGACCAGCACAGTCTTCAACGTGGCCACGGCCATGGCCACCGGCGTGTTGAACTTGCCCAGGTGGCGCATGGCCAGCAATACGGTCAGGGCCAGCAACACCATCAGCGCGATGAAGACGCCGAAGTACTGTCGAACCGTGACATGCTGATGCGTAACCTGCGGGTGGGATTCGGTCATGGTTGTCAGTGGAGATCGATCAGGTACAAGGTGGGATAGAGGTAGATCCACACGATGTCGATCAAGTGCCAGTACAGGCCGCTGATCTCGACCGGCATGTAGTTCTCGGTCGTCGTGGGATAACGCAAAGCCCGCACAATCAGGATGGTGAGAATGGTCATGCCGATGAGCATGTGCGCGGCATGCACGCCGGTCATCACAAAGTACATTGCGAAGAACAACTTGGTCTGCTGTTCATCCGGCCCTTCGAAATGGTATGGCAGGCCGAAACCCGGGATATGGTGGTGATGGTATTTCTCGGCGTATTCGTAGCCTTTGACGCCGAGAAAAATCGCTCCCAGCACCATGGTGGCCACGAGCAGCGCGATGAGTTGGCGCTTGTTGGCCGTTTGCGCGGCATGCACTGCCAGGGCCATGGTCAAGCTGCTGCATAGCAGGATGCCGGTGTTCACGCCCCCCAGTGCCATGTCGAGCGTCTGCCCCGCGGCGATGAATGCCTCGTGATGCATCGATCGATAGACGAAGAACGTGGCGAACAAGCCGCCGAACAACAGCACCTCGGTCGCCAGGAACAGCCACATGCCCATCGTGTCGGCAAGGCGCTGCTGCTCAATGTCGTCGAACTGATGGACCAGCGCCGACGATGCGTGTCCAGACGATGCGTGGCTCATTAGGCCGGTCCTCGCATGAGGCGGTAGTCTCTCGTGTAGGCGTATCGGCTCATGATGCCGTGATCATTCATGATGCCCTGTCCTCGGGGCCGTAGTTGTAGGCGGGCTCTGTGACGATCGGCGTGACGGGGAAATTCTCGGTCGGCGGCGGCGAGGGAGTCTGCCACTCGAGGCTTTTGGCGTCCCAAGGATTCGAACCCGCGCGCTT
>DASZPI010000715.1:0-3169 GCA_035550355.1 Pirellulales bacterium | reverse complement strand
TCGAGCGAAATTTACGGCGACCCCGATCCGGCAGCGATTCCCACGCCCGAGACCTATCGCGGCATCGTCTCGTGCACCGGTCCACGGGCCTGCTACGACGAATCGAAGCGGCTAGGTGAAACGCTGTGTGTCACCTTCTGGCAGCAGTTCGGCACGCCGGTCAAAATCATCCGTCCGTTCAACGTGTACGGCCCAGGGCAGCGGCTCGACGACAAGCGGATCATTCCCGATCTGCTCAGTGCCGCGCTCCAGCGGCAGCCGATCGTGCTGCACAGCGACGGCCGCGCGACGCGGTCGTTCTGCTACGCGACCGATTTCCTTTCGGGCATGTTGCACGTGCTGATGTCGAATGAGTCGGGCGAGGCGTTCAACGTCGGCAACGACGAGGAAGTGACCATCCGCCAGGTGGCCGAAGTCGCTTCGCGCTTGGATGCCAGTGGCGCGCTGCCGATCGAGTTCCGCGTCAGCGGCGATTCACAATACCTGGTCGACAATCCGCAGCGCCGCTGCCCCGACCTGAGCAAGATGCGTCAGGCGTTCCCGTGGCAGCCGTGCGTGCCGGTGGCCGAGGGGCTGGCGCGGGCCTACCGGTCGTATCTCGCCGAAACAAGTGTCCCATCGCCGCATCGTCATCTTCAAGGAGCGGGTGTCTGATGAAGGTTACAGTCGTCGGAGCAGGCTACGTCGGACTCGTGACAGGCGTGTCGCTGGCGAACTTGGGGCACGACGTGATTTGCGTCGATGTGAATTCGGAGCGCGTCGCGCGCATCAACCGCGGCGAGCCGCCGATTCACGAGCCCGGGCTGGCCGAGATGTTGGAGCGCGTGATCGGCCAAAAGCGATTCTCGGCCACGACCTCGCTGAGCGACGCGATGCGCGGCAGCGAGTTGTCGATGATTGCGGTGGGCACGCCGGCGCGGGCCGAGGGGATCGACCTCAGCTACGTGCGCGAGGCGGCCAGGCAATTGGGCGGCCTGCTGTCGGTCGCAGCGCCGTATCACGTGGTGGTGGTCAAGAGCACGGTGGTGCCGGGGACCACGTCGACGCTGGTCGGCCGCGAGGTCGAAGCCGCCTCGGGCAAAAAGCTGGGTGAGTTTGGCCTGTGCATGAATCCCGAGTTCCTGTGCGAGGGAACCGCGGTTGCCGACTTCACGAACTCCGACCGCATTGTGATCGGTCAAAGCGACGCGAAGGCCGGCCGCGTGGTGGCCGAGTTGTACGCCTCGTTCACCTGCCCGGTGGTGACGACCAGCGTGCGCAACGCCGAGATGATCAAGTACACCTCGAATACGTTGCTGGCGACGATGATCTCGTTCAGCAATGAGATTGCCGGACTGTGCGAGAACGTGCCCGATTGCGATATCGATGCGGTGATGGATGCGCTGCACCTCGATCGCCGCCTGTCGCCGATGGTCGACGGCAAGCGCGTGCGGCCGGGGATCTTGTCGTACTTGCGGGCCGGCTCGGGCTACGGCGGCAGTTGTCTGCCGAAAGATATTTACGCGCTGCGGATGTTTGCCCGCGAGCAGCAAGTGTCGACGCCGCTGCTCGACGCGGTATCGCAGGTCAACGCCTGCCGGCCGAGCGCCGTCGTGGCCCGGGTCGAAAAGAAGGTCGGCCGGCTGAAGGGCAAGACGATCGCCTTGCTCGGCTTGGCGTTCAAGCCGGGGACCGACGACATGCGCTGCTCGCCGGCGTTCGATGTGCTCGCGTGCTTGCGCGAAGCGGGTGCGAAGGTGCAGGCCTACGATCCGATGGCCAAGCCATCGGACATTGCGGCCCACGGCGAAGGCGTGACGCTGGGCCGCGAACCTGCCGAGGTGCTGGCCCGCGCCAATGCCGCAGTCATCACCACCGCCTGGCCCGAGATTCCGACCTGGGATTGGCCGTCGCTGGCCAAGACCATGGCGCAGCCGCACGTGATCGACGCGCGCAACGCGTTTCGCCGCGTGTCGTGGCCGGCCCCTGTGCAATACACGCCGGTCGGTGTATCGGCCGTTTGATTGATCGTTGCCAACGCCTGTTCGACCAGACCCGAGACGCCCGCGATCCTCGAAGTATTACGGAGTCGATATTCATGCAGAACACCAGAGCCAGCGAGTTGCGCAGCCAGATTCTCGATCTTGTCGCCGAGTACCACCGCGAAGCGTTCGCGCCGCGCAGCTTCGAACCGGGCAAAACCATGGTCCCGGCCTCGGGCAAGGTGTTCGACAGCAGCGAGATGCGCAACCTGGTCGATTCGGCGCTCGATTTTTGGCTGACGACCGGCCGCTTTGCCGCCAAATTCGAGCACGACTTTTCGCGTGTGTTCGGTCGGCGTTTTGCGCTGCTGGTGAACTCGGGCTCGTCGGCCAATCTGTTGGCCGTCAGCGCGCTGACGTCGCCGAAGCTCGGCTCGCGGCGGCTGCAGCCCGGCGACGAGGTAATCACCGTGGCGGCGAGTTTCCCGACGACCGTGAATCCGATTCTGCAGAATCGCCTGGTGCCGGTGTTCGTCGATGTCCACATTCCGACGTACAACATCGACGTCACGCAGTTGGAGCAAGCCCTCTCGCCGCGGACCCGCGCGGTGATGGTCGCCCATACGCTCGGCAACCCGTTCGACCTGGCCGCCGTGGCCGATTTCTGCGAGCGGCACAACCTATGGCTGATCGAGGATTGTTGCGACGCGCTGGGCGCGACATATCAAGGCAAGCAGGTTGGCACGTTCGGCGACATCGCCACGGTCAGCTTTTACCCGGCGCACCAGATCACCATGGGCGAAGGGGGCTGCGTGCTGGTCGACGAGCCCCGACTGAAAACGCTGGTCGAGAGCTTTCGCGATTGGGGCCGCGATTGCTGGTGCGATCCGGGGAAGGACAACACCTGCGGCAAGCGCTTCGAGTGGCAACTCGGTTCGCTGCCGTGCGGCTACGATCACAAGTACACCTACTCGCACATCGGCTACAACCTGAAGGGGACCGACTTGCAAGCCTCGGTCGGCCTGGCGCAGTTGCCGAAGCTGCCCGAGTTTGTCGCTGCCCGTCGTGCCAATTTCGACGCGCTGAAGCGCGGGCTGGCCGACCTGGAACACCTGTTCATTCTTCCCGAGGAAACGTCGGGGGCGAGCGCCTGCTGGTTCGGCTTCCCGATTGCCGTGCGCCCCGACGCCCCGTTCTCGCGCAACGAG
>DASZPI010000714.1:0-5583 GCA_035550355.1 Pirellulales bacterium | reverse complement strand
ATCAAGATCCTCGACATGGGTTTGGCGAAATTCACGACGAGCATGGATCAGGAGGCGCTCACCGCCACCGGCAACGTCATCGGCACGACCGACTACATGGCGCCCGAGCAAGCCATGAAGAAGCAAGAGATCGACGGTCGCGCCGACATCTACAGCCTGGGCTGCACGCTGTATCGCCTGCTCACCGGCACCAACGTGTACGAAAGCAAAAGTATCGTTCAAACGCTGTTGGCGCACCGCGACAGTCCGATACCAAAGCTCGCCGACAAGCGCACCGACATTCCTGCGGCGCTCGACGCGGTGTTCGCCAAGATGGTGGCCAAGCGCCCCGAAGACCGCTACCAGTCGATGAACGACGTGATCGCGGCACTCGAGCAGGCGGTTGTACTGACCGGTGTCGCGGCGTCGGACCGAGGCCCGACGCGTGCGTCGAACGGGGGCGCAGCGGTTCGCGATTCAGCCGGCGACAGTGCCCCGGCGATTCGCACCAGCGACCCCAGCACGACGAGCACTTCGGAAACCACTCGCATTGCCGTCGAAAAAACGGGACGCGCCGCGACGAAACCGCCCAGCGGCAAGAGCACCCCAGGCCGCACTTCCACAGCCGCGACGAATGGCGACGTTGACGAGCCGTCGCGCCTGCGTCAACTGATGCCGTTCGTCACGCTTGGCGTGGCGGTGGTATTCCTGCTTGCCAGCGGCCTGTACGCGCTGCTGCGCGGTCGATCGTCGTCGACCAGCGTAGCCAAATCCCAGGCCGGCGTTGCTGCGACCGCTCCCGCCGGCAGCGCGACGGCCGGCTCTGCAGAAGGCGCCGCGGTCGCGTGGGTGCTCGAGCAAGGCGGCTACGCGTCGATCAAGCTGCCGGGCGCCGACGCCGAAACGCGCATCGCGTCGCGCGCCACCGTGCCTGCCGGAGCGTTCACCGTCGTCGCGGTGTCGATCACTGGCAGCGGAAAAATCGCCGACGGCAGGCTCGACCACCTCGCATCGCTCAAGGGACTCGAAAACCTGGACGTGGGCAACACCGCCGTTAGCAACGCCGGGCTCGCCGACATTGCCAGCCTGACAGAGCTGAAGTCCCTGTCGCTCGAGAATACAGGCATCAGCGATGCCGGACTCATTGGCCTCGCGCCGTTCAAGAAGCTTGAACGATTAAGTCTTGCGGCCGATAAAAAAATCACCGACGCCGCTGCCGAGTATCTTATCGCCATCAAGTCACTGCGAAGCCTGTCGGTCACCGGCACATCGCTCACCGCCCAAGGGGTGGCGGCGATCATGGCCGGCCTGCCGCAGTGCAACGTTGTGCACAGCATCGCACGGGCGGAACTCGACGCGCTGGCCGCCAAGGTTAGCGCACCGCCAACCGCGGCATCCTCGCCAACGGCCACCACTTCGGCGCCGGCAACAGCTCCGGCGGCGAAGCCGTTTATCCCGACACCCAAACGAGGCGAAACGGTCGATCTGCTGCCGCTGATCGATGTGAAACGCGACCTCATTTACCGCGAATGGTCGCGCGAAGGAGCGGCGCTCGTTTCGAGCGGCGAAGACCATGCGCGCATCTCCATTCCGGTGCAACCTCCGAGCGACTACGTGCTGAAGGTCACTGCCTCGCGCCTTTCGGGCGACAACGCGCTGAACGTCGGCTTGGTCGTCGGAGGCGTGCCGGTGATGGCAACCATCGGCGCCGATCACAACCTGATCAATGGACTGAGCACCGTCGATGGCGTCACTGCCGATCGAAACCCCAGCGGCCGAAACGTGCCCGCCCTTGCCAGCGATCGCGAGACCACGATTACGTTCGCCGTCGGCAAGAACAACGTTCGCGTCACCCGCGACGACGAAGTACTCGTCGCCTGGTCGGGCGATGTTAAACATTTGAAAATGCTCACCGGCTGGGGCGGCGCGAATCCGCGCTGGCTGTGGATCGGCTCGGAAAGCAGCTCGATGAAAATCACCGGCCTCGAGCTCACCGCAGCCTCAGACCCGATCACGCTGCCGCCTAAGCCCGCTTCGCCGGAATTCGCGCTCGGCCAGGCGGTCGACCTGCTCGAACGCATCGACCCGGCGCGCGATGCCGTGACCGGCCAATGGCAGTTCGATGGCGTCGGCCTTCTCTCGCCCGACACGACCGAGGCACGGCTGCAAATTCCAGTCACTCCGCCTAAGGAGTACGCGCTCGTCGTGGAGATGGAGCAGATTGCCAGCTCGGACTTCGTCATCGGGTTAGTGGTTGATGGTTATCAGACGGGCGTCACAGCACTGCTTAAAGGCTTCGCCGGACTGCACCAGGTCGATGGCAAAGGCGCCGACGTCAACATGACCAAGAAGCGTTCGACCGCATTGCGCGATCGAACGCGGCACACACTGATCGCCACCGTGCGACATGGCGCGATTCAGTTGTCCGTCGATGGCGTTGCGCTGCTGGAATGGGCCGGTGTTGCCAAGCGATTGAACGTCGCACCCGAGCTGCGCGTGCCCAATCGCGATCAGTTGTACCTTGCCACCTACGGTCGCTGCCGATTCACTCGATACGACCTGGTTCCACTGGGCGAAAACGAATCGGTTCGCGCCCTGGCGCGCAGCAAAACCAAATCCCGCGACGCTCGGCCGGCCATTCCCACCGACGACGCGTTGCAATCGGCCACGCGCGCTTTGCGCGATCAGTTCAAGGGCGAGTTCGCCAAGGCGCGGCAGCCCGGCGACAAGCTCGCGCTGGCGCAGCAACTGTATCTCGATTCCTTTCGCTCGCAAAGCAATCCGGCGATGCGCTATGCCCTGCTCGACGAGGCGCGCGACTTGGCGATCGACATCGGCGACGCGTACCTGGCCGGGCGAATTCTCGATGCGATCACAACCGCGTTCCAGGCCGACGAACCGTCGGTCGAGCTCGAGCTCTGGGCAAAGCTTTTGCCGAAAGCCCGCGGCGCGATCCCCAACCGCGATGCCGCCGATTCCGCCCTGCTGCTGGCCGAGCACCTGGCTGCGATCGATCGGCACGACGAGGCGCGTCGCGCGGTCGATCACGCGCGGCAGGCAGCCGGCAAGGCCCAGGAGCCGAACCTGGTGAAATCGCTGTCCGATCGCGGCAAGCATTTTGCGAGCCTCAAGACGGCCTTCGACACGGCCACGAAAGCCGAGGAAAAGCTGGCCAGCGATCCGACCGACCCGGAAGCGAACAATATCGTCGGACGGTACCGCTGCTTCGAACAGCAAGATTTTCTTGCCGGACTGCCGCTGTTGGCCCGCGGCAACGATCCGGTGCTGGCTGAGCTGGCGAAACAGACGCTTTCTACCGGCTCGTCGACCGAACAGATGATCGAGGCGGCCAACGCCTGGTGGGATCAGGCCGAGGCCAACAGCAAGCAAAAACTCGACTTGATGTTGGGAGCCCGCTATTGGTACCGCCGCGCCATGCCGGGACTCAGCGGAATCGACCTGAACAAGCCGAAGGAGCGGCTTGCAGAAATCGGCAAGCTGCGCGCCGCCGACAAGGGGCTGCCCACCAGCGTGACGCTTGAAGTGGCGCCGGGCATTGCGATGCGCTTCCGACTAATTCCCGCCGGCGAATTCCTGATGGGCGCCTCAGAAGTGAAGGGACTTACGTCGCACACGGTGCGAATTACCAAGCCGTTCTACATCGCCATGACAGAGGTCACACAGGCCCAGTTCAACGCGGTCATGGGAGAAAGCTCGACGCGTTCCAGCGAGGGCTCGCAGTATCCGTATTACATGAACAACACGAACGTCGAATGGCAGGATGCCGATCTGTTCTGCAAGCGGCTCAACGCGTATCCATCGTTCGCCTCATACCAGGTTCGCCTGCCGACCGAGGCGGAATGGGAGTACGCTGCGCGGGCGGGCACATCGACGAAGTTCTGGTTCGGCGACGATCCGTCGCAGCTTGGGATCACCGCTTGGTTCGGTCGGCAAGACCCGATGCCGGTCGGACTGCTGAGGCCGAACGTGGCCGGCTTGTTCGACGTGCACGGTAACGTCTCGGAATGGTGCAGCGACTTCGAGGACAAAACGTACTACGACAAGTCGCCCGCCGAAGACCCCACCGGCCCCGAGACCGGGCGCGAGCACATTTTTCGCGGCGGACAATTCAGTTCGTCAGCCGATCAATGCCGCGTGTTCGAACGGCGCCCGGGATTCACCAATCGCGCCGCCATTGGCCTGCGGGTCGTGCTGTCGTTCTGAGCGCGCGGTTGACGCGGCGCGCCGCGGGATCTCGCGCGGAAAATCGCAGAATTTCTCGAGGAATTCGGCACTTTTGCTGTATTAGGGAAAAATTTTTTCCGTTGCTTGACACCAATAGCCGCACCGGTAGAATGCTGAGTCTCGCCACTGAGCTAACCCATCGCGGTAAGCGAGTTGTCGAGAAGTTCTTTGACAATTTGGTAGTGATCCCAAGTCAATTATTGGGTCGAGTTTTTGTGAACGAGTTGGCGGAGTTTACTCCGGCGGCCCGCGAGCAGAGCTCGATCTTCAGCCAGCACAAGATTGTGCAGAAAACTGTTTCAAACAGCTTCGTTTGGCAAAAAGTAAGCCTGGGCAAGATCGTCCTTCGGGATGGTTGAGCCTGGGATTAGAAATCACCAATTGAAGGGTTTGATCCTGGCTCAGAATGAACGTTGGCGGCGTGGATTAGGCATGCAAGTCGCGCGTGTACCCGCAAGGGGAAAGCGGCGTAAGGGACAGGAACACGTAGATTACCTACCCTCTGGATCGGGATAGCTGCTCGAAAGGGCAATTAATACCGAATAAAGTCTCCGGACCAAACGTGTGAATCGGCCGGAGGATGGGTCTGCGTCCTATTAGCTAGTTGGTGGGGTAACGGCCTACCAAGGCAATGATGGGTAGCGGGTGTGAGAGCACGACCCGCGTCACTGGGACTGAGACACTGCCCAGACACCTACGGGTGGCTGCAGTCGAGGATCTTCGGCAATGGACGCAAGTCTGACCGAGCGACGCCGCGTGCGGGATGAAGGCCTTCGGGTTGTAAACCGCTGTCAGTGGGGAGAAAATTTGCCAGGGTACTCTCTGGTAATTGATCTATCCGCAGAGGAAGTGTGGGCTAAGTTCGTGCCAGCAGCCGCGGTAAGACGAACCACACAAACGTTATTCGGAATCACTGGGCTTAAAGGGTGCGTAGGCTGCGCGGAAAGTTGGGTGTGAAATACCTCGGCTCAACCGAGGAACTGCGCTCAAAACTACCGTGCTTGAGGGAGACAGAGGTGAGCGGAACTTAGGGTGGAGCGGTGAAATGCGTTGATATCCTAAGGAACACCCGTGGCGAAAGCGGCTCACTGGGTCTCTTCTGACGCTGAGGCACGAAAGCTAGGGTAGCGAACGGGATTAGATACCCCGGTAGTCCTAGCTGTAAACGATGAGCACTGGATTGAAGGGCCCTCCATAGCCTTTCAGTCGCAGAGAAATTGTTAAGTGCTCCGCCTGGGGAGTATGGTCGCAAGGCTGAAACTCAAAGGAATTGACGGGGGCTCACACAAGCGGTGGAGGATGTGGCTTAATTCGAGGCTACGCGAAGAACCTTATCCTAGTCTTGACATGCACGGATTA
>DASZPI010000713.1:0-6852 GCA_035550355.1 Pirellulales bacterium | reverse complement strand
TTGGGAGCTTGGCGCCTGGACCGCGATTCGCCAAGGAGATTGGCGCGCGGTGCGTCCAAAACCCAAGGCAGCCTGGCAACTGTACGATGTGGCCGCCGACCCCAGCGAGTCGAACGATCTCGCCCGCGATCGACCCAAGGTGCTTGCCGCGCTCGTTGCGCTGGCCGAAAGCGCACACGAGCCGGTGCGCGAGGGGACATTCACGTCGACCGAGCGACACGAGCGGGACCGCCGCGCAAAATTCGGCAAGCAGGATGACGTCGCCGCCCCACGACGTTGAACACGCTCGACGCGTCGCTGTATCCAAGAGGTTCCGCGGCAGCAGACGTGTGGCGGCCCCGCCCTTTGAGCAGCACGGCGCAGAAGCGACAGCCGTCAGGCAGGTCGGCGATGCGCGTGCTGATGCCGTTACGAGCAAGGGTTTTTTGACCGGCCTTTCTCGCCGCGATAACAGCGATTGATTCGCATGCGGCTCGGTTCGGCTATTTTTGCAAGGCGGGGGTTGAGCGTTCGAGCCCCTTCGTCTCCATTGGCCGACGCGACGCCGGCCCACCGGCCCGATCGGTCTCGCGGGGCGGCGTGCAGGCCACTGCGGCGCTTCGGGTGCGCTCCCCCCATTCTCTCGTTGTGCAGTTCCGGTACCATGAGCCTTGTGTGCTCCTCGTTCCGGTGAATTATGAAGCGTTCCGGTTCTGCCGACCTGCCGTTGCACACGGGGCGCGTGCCGCATTGGTTGGCCCAGCGAATGGCATTGCTCGGGGGAGCGATCTCCGAAGCCATCATCGTTGAATACGGTGTCGACGAGTTCCTGGCCCGGTTGGCCGACCCGTTCTGGTTTCAGGCCTTGGGCTGCGTGCTGGGCATGGATTGGCATTCTTCGGGAATCACCACGTCGGTCGTCGGCGCGCTCAAGCGGTCGTTGACTCCCCGGGCGGCCGAGTTGGGCGTTTACATTTGCGGCGGCCGTGGCCGCAGTTCGCGCAACACACCGTTCGAGTTGACGCATGTCGGCGAGCGCACCGGCATCGACGCCGCGCCCCTGGTGCGCGCCAGCCGGCTGACGGCGAAGATCGACAACAACGCCATTGCCGATGGCTTCCAAATTTACCTGCACAGTTTCGTCGTCTCGCGCACTGGCCAATGGGTCGTGATCCAACAGGGAATGAACGAGGCGAACCGCCTGGCTCGTCGGTACCACTGGCACTCGGCACAGCTGCACAGCTTCGTCGAAGCGCCGCACAGCGGAATCGTCGGCCCGCCGCAGGGCGAGATCATGAACCTGGTCGATCGCCACGCCGCGCCGGCGCAGCGCGCGATCCTCGAGGTGTTGCGGCAGCCGCCGGAGAAAAACCTCCGCGAGGTCAAACGCCTCGTCATGGACCGTCAGCACGCCGTCGGCCGACACTGCGTCGATCTGCGTCGCCTGGGCGCCGTATTGGCCACGGCGTACGAGCGCGAATTGGCCGACTTCGCGTCGGCGCTATTGGTCGAACAACTTGGCCCGCGCACGCTGCAGTCGGTCGCGTTGGTGGCCGAGGTGATTCACGGTACGCCGACGCGGTTTCGCGATCCCGCCCGATTTTCGTTCGCGCATGGCGGCAAGGACCGGCATCCGTTTCCGGTGCCGACGAAAGTTTACGATCAGACGATCGACGTGCTGCAGCGATCGCTGGATCGCGCGAAGATCGGCGAACCGCAGCGCACCGAGGGATTACGCCGACTGCACGCCTTCGTGCGCAAAGTGGAGCGCGATCTCGACCCGCAGGCCGACTTTCAGCGCGTGATCGAGCACGAGCATCGCATCTCGCCGGCCGTGGGTGGCCGCAGCGTTTTTGGCCACGAGAAGCCCACCGGCCCAAGGCAGCAGCGCCTGTTCGATTAGCCCGACCAGAGCGCCCACGTGAGCCATCGATTCACTTGTCCGTCGCCGAACGCCGGCGCTGGTCGGCATCGCGCTGGTCTTGAATCGCCTGCCATTGGTCGGTGATCTCTTTTGATTTTATGCCCTCCTGCATGCGTTGTTGCACCTCGGCGTCGGTGGGGCGCTGCGACTCCCAATACTGCACAGCCGCCATGACCGCGACCGACACGGCAAACAACACCCAATAGATTCGCTGCCACCGCTGCGCGGTCATTTGACACCTACTTGCACGTTGGTTGGCCGGAGACCATTTGAAATCGAAAGGCGTTCCCGATACCGCTACTATGGGTGCATCCGATCGGACGGTCAAATTGCTTTGGGTGGCAAAGATCCGCACCGATGCCGAGACTGCGTAAATTTGATTGTCTTCGAGCGGGTCTTTGCCCTACCATAACGGGCATCGAACGCTGGGCATTTCTCGCGAAGGTTCGCTTCGCTCCAATCTTCGGCTCGTCCACAACGTTTCACCGCAGAATTCTTGTCGAACGAGGTGATTCATGTTCCTCCGGGCTCTGCCTCTCGTCTGCGTTTTGATCGTGGTGATGGTTACCGATGCGACCGCACAAAGCCGTCGTGGCGGTTGGAGTCGGCGTGGTGGACCGGGCGGTTCGTCCCGTTCCTCGCCCACGATGCTGCTGGGACAAGAATCAGTTCAGAAAGAACTGCAATTGAACCCGAAGCAGATCGAAGCGCTCACGAAGATTTCAGAGCAGCAGCGAGCCGCGATGTCGCAATTGTTCCAGCAGGACCTGGATCGGGACGAGCGCAGCGAGCAGATGCAGGCAATCGGCAAGCAGGCCGAGGCGATGGTCGCCAACATCTTAAGCCCGCAGCAGGTTCAACGGCTCACACAAATCAGCCTACAGCAGCAAGGCGCTCGCGCGTTCGAGCGACCCGAGGTCGTGCAAGGCTTGGGGCTCACTCCCGAACAGCTTGCACAGATCGAGCAGGTGCAAGAGGCTGCGAATGAAGAAATCAGCGAATTGTTTCGCAAGCAAATGGAGGAGATTCGCAAAGCCGCCGAGCAACGCGTGGTGCAAGTGGTCTTGAACCCCGACCAGGCGGCGCAATGGAATCAGGCGCGCGGCGAAACGTTTACTGGCGAAATCGTTTACCAGCGCTACGGCAGCTCGAGCCGCTCGCCGGGCGAAACCGCGTCGGAGTCGAATGCTTCTAGCTCGGCCACACAGAATCCGTCGGACAGCAAATACAAAGCTGCCCCCGGAGGCACGAGCGCCCAACGCTCGACGGCGCCCAACGCCAAGAAGCCCGCCACGGTGGCACCCAAGGCGCCCCCGGCCAAAAAACCAGTCGCGCCGCCGAAGAAATCCGCCTCGTAAAGCCCGGGCGCGGATTGCAGCGGTGCGGCTGAACATGGTGTAATGGGTCGGTCCGCTAGTCGGCCTACCTTTATCTCGTCCCTACCCATGCCTTCCCACCGATGAACTATCGTACGATCGCGCTCTTTCTATCGTTGCTCGTTGCCCGCAACGGCTTGGCTGGCGCCGATGAGGTGATTTCGGCCGACGCTGCGCCGCGTTGGTGGAAAGGCAACATTCACACGCACACGTTCTGGAGCGACGGCGACGATTTTCCCGAAATGGTCGCCGACTGGTACCGCGCCCACGGCTACAACTTCCTTGCGCTCACCGATCACAACGTTCTCGCGCAAGGTATTCGCTGGCGAAAGCAAAGCGACCTGAGCAAGAAAGCGGCGGGCGACGTGGTCGCAAAATACCTGGCGCGCTTCGGTCCCGCGTGGGTCGAGATTCGCGGCGCGGGTGATGAGCGCGAAGTCCGCCTGAAGCCGCTCGATGAGTTCCGTGCGCTGGTCGAAGAGCGTGGCCGCTTTCTGATGATTCCCGCCGAGGAGATCAGCGACAAGGCTGAGGGCGGCCCTGTGCATATGAACGCCACGAACCTGCTCGAAGCGGTGCCGCCGGTCGGGGGCGCCACGGTGCGCGAAGCGATTGCGAACAATTTTCGCGCGGTGCACGACCAGGCCGAGCGCTCAGGTCGCGAGATTCTCGTCCACCTGAACCATCCCAACTTTCATTTTGCCGTGACCGCCGAGGATATTGCGCACGTCGTGCTCGAACGGCATTTCGAAGTCTACAACGGCCATCCGGGCACGAATCAACACGGCGATCACGATCACCCGAGCACCGAGCGAATTTGGGACATCGCCAACACCATTCGCCTGGCCGACCTGAATGCCGAACCGCTGTTCGGCGTCGCGACCGACGACAGCCACAACTATCACGGCAAACCGAATGCATCGCATCCCGGGCGTGGCTGGATCATGGTGCGCACCACGCATCTCACGCCGGAGTACATCGTTAAGGCAGTGAAGGCCGGAAATTTCTATGCGTCGAGCGGGGTCGTGCTCGACGATGTGCAATACGATCCACAGTCGAAACGGCTGACGCTGGAAATCAAGCCCGATGGCGACGCGCGTTTTTCGACGGCCTTTGTGGGCACGCGTCGTGGCGTCGGCACGACTGGCAAATCTGTCGAACCACAAGGCAAGCCCGAAGGACGGTACACGCAGCGTTACTCCGAGCAGATCGGCCAGACGTTCAAAGTCGTCGAAGGGCTCAATCCCAGCTACGTACTCAACGGCGACGAACTATACGTTCGGGCGGTCGTCACGTCGACCGAACCGCCCGTCGATCCGTCGTTCGACGATCAACGCCAGCAAGCCTGGACGCAACCGGTTGGGTGGACGCTTAGGAACAATTCGCCGGCCGAGTAAACCAACTGAACGAACCACCGCGCGACGCCTTACGGCATCGCGCGGGGTCGGCGTTCGGATAATGCGTGCGGCTACAAATTACAGGCCCCGGACTAAACCGGGGCAGCAATTAGCTCGCGGTCCGCACTTCAATCTTGCGCGGCTTGACCGCTTCGACCTTCGGCAGGTGCACGGTCAGCACGCCGCTGTTGTACTCGGCATGGATCTTCGATGCGTCGATCTGCTCGCTCACGCGGAACGTGCGATAGAAATCGCCGACTCCGTACTCATGGAGCAGGTATGCCACCGATTCATCCTGCCGCGGCTCGACCCGACCGTGAACGGTGAGCTCGCCATCCTCGAATTGGATGTCGATCGCGTCGCCCTTCACGCCTGGCATATCGGCCCGCAGTAACAACTCGTCCTGACGTTCGACAATATCGACCCGCGGTCGATAGCACGCGCCGCAGCGGGTGCGCTCTGCCCCGTCACTTTGTTCCGCTTCTTTTCCCATCATCGTGGCTTCAGTGGCCATGGATTTATCTCCTCGTTCGGCATTGATGTTTTGAATCGGCCCACGCTTAACCGCGAGCTTTAGTTGGCCGTCACGTTAATCTTTCGCGGCCGTGCCTTCTCGCTCTTGGGGAGCGTCAGCGTCAGCACACCGTCGCGCAAGGTGGCTTGCACCTTGTCGGCATCGACCTCGGCCGGCAAGCGAAGCACGCGGGCAAACTCACCCGCTCCGCGCTCGCGACGATGGTAGGTCGCGTTGTCCTGAGCGGTATCGACCCGGCGACCCTTGATGGTCAGCTCGTTGCCCACCACTTGGATCTCGAGGTCCTCATGCTTGAGCCCGGGCAGCTCGGCCTCGGCAACAAATTCGTGTTCGCGTTCCCAAATATTTACCGGCGGAAATGCACGGGCGCCAGTCACCGGTCCCTGGCGAAAGAAATCGTCAAACAGGCGGTCCATCTCGCTGCGAAACTGCCCGATCTGAGGAAGGCCGCCCAAACGAAAGCGTGTCATCGGTTCGTCTCCTGTCTGCGTGTGTCTGATCCGCGACAGGACGAAAAGCAAACTCTATGCCCGGGAGCGATGAGCGTTCACAGATCAACGAATTCATTGTCGCATCAATCACTTACGATAAATCACGGCCATGCGGCCCAGCATGCCGTTTTGGCAGCACATGCCGAAAACGTGACAGATTCGCGTCGAGCCAGCGGCGAAATTCGCACGCTTGCCGATCGCCTAATGCACGCGCTGCCCCGGCTTGGCACCGCTGTCGGGCGAAAGCAAGAAAATCTCCTCGCCTCCTGGCCCGGCGGCAGTGACCATTCCCTCGCTGAGCCCGAAGGTCATTTGCCGAGGTTCGAGGTTCGCCACCATCACGACGAGCCGGCCGACGAGTTCTTCCGGCTTGTAGGCGCTTTTGATGCCCGCGAACACATTGCGGCGTTCGTCGCCACCGAGCGACAGCGTGAGTTGCACCAGCTTCTTGGCCTTAGGCACCTCTTTGGCCTCGACAACGCGCGCCACGCGCAAGTCAACCTTCGTGAAGTCGTCGATCGTGATCCGCTCGGCGACCAACGGCTCGGCAGCCAACGACTCGGGGCCATCGACCGCGGCGGGCGACGCGGCCGACGTATCGGCGGCCCTTTGGCTGGAAATCTCTTCGCGGCTGGCATCGACCATGGCTTGCACCTGTTTGGGATCAACACGGGTCATCATGTGTTCAAACTTCCGCACCGGCGTTCCGACCAGTGGCGACGCGGCGTCTTCCCAGCGCTCGATCGGCTTGCCCAATAAGTCGCCCGCCTGCGCGGCAAGCTTTGGCAACACCGGCGCGAGATACACAACCAACTGCCGGAACAAGTTGAGTGCGACGGTGCAAACGTTCTGCACCTCATGCGCACGCGCCGGGTCTTTGCGGAGCGTCCAGGGGGGGTGATCGTCGAGGAACTTGTTCGCCGCGTCGGCCAGCGCCATGATCGAGCGCATCGCCCGGTTGAAATCGCAGGTTTCGTACGCCTCGGCGATCGCCGTCCCCTCAGCGGCTGCGGCGGCGAACAGGCCTCCGTCGGGCGGATAGGCTGCGGCGAGCCCTGTGGCGTTCACGAAACCGGCCGTGCGGCTGGCCAGGTTGACGATCTTGCCCACGAGGTCGCCGTTCACCTTGGTGACGAACTCCTCGAGGTTC
>DASZPI010000712.1:0-6868 GCA_035550355.1 Pirellulales bacterium | reverse complement strand
TAGAGATAATCGTGCTGCCGTTGTGCGCGACCCGCAGCCGTTGCGCCAAGCAGTTCAGGGACGAAGCTTATTCCATCAATGTCCGCAGGGGCGGACGCGCCAGTAAGCTCGGCAATCGTCGGCAGTACGTCGGGAAAGTAACCCAGGAAATCGCTCGTACGTCCCGGTGCGATCTTTCCGGGCCAACGTGCGACAAACGGTACGCGCAGGCCTCCCTCGTACAGCGTGCCTTTCGTGCCGCGAAACTCGACGCCGGTTTGCGGATGCTTATTGGCCAGGTGCACACCGCGCGGATACTCAGCCGAATTGAAGTAGTCGTTTCCGCCATTGTCGCCGCTGAAAAACACGAGCGTGTTCTGGTCGATGCCGAGTTCCTTGAGCAGCGCCAGCACCTCGCCGACCTGGCGGTCGACCATCGTGACCATCGCCGCGTAACGGCGCGCCGGCTCCGCCCACGGCTGGTCCTTGTACAGCGCCCAGGCAGGATCGGTATCGGGAATATCGAAGTTTCCGTGCGGTGGCGTGTAGGGCAAGTAGGCAAAAAAAGGTTTGTCGTGGTTCGACCGGATGAACTTCATCGCGGCGTCGTGAATGACGTACTGCGAATAGGTTTTGCCGTCGCTGCCGCCGTGATTGCCAGCCAGCGGCACCTCCTCGCTGTTGCGAATCAAGTAGGGCGGGAAGAAGGTGTGGGCGTGCACCTGGTCGTAGTATCCGAAGAATACGTCGAAGCCATGCTTTTCGGGGACGCCCGTGGAATCACGTCCGCCGCAGCCCCATTTGCCAAATCCGCCCGTCGCATAGCCCAGCGGTTTGAGAATCGAAGCGATGGTCGCTTCTTCGGCGCGCATGGGCGTTCCGCCGCCGTTGGAGCGCACCGAAGTGTGCCCGCTGTGCTTGCCGGTGAGCAGGCAACAGCGCGTCGGCGCGCACACGGCCGACCCCGCCAACAGATTCCTGAACACGAGGCCCTCGGCGGCCATGCGGTCGAGGTTAGGCGTGGCGAGGTTGCGACCGTCCATGAATCCCGGCTCGTAATAGCCTAGCTCGTCGTCGATGATATAGATGATGTTGGTCGGCGCGGCAGCGGCGACCGACAGGACGGCGCAGCACAATGCCAATCCCGGAAGTACTGCGCGGCGAGCGATCGCGTGGTGCATCAATTCAGATTTCATTGAGATTTGGGCTGGCGTTTGAGCTCTGGGTCGACGTTCGGGCGGAATCGCCACGGGCTACTCGATTGCCTTGATGCGGATGCTTTTGAATTCGACCCACATCGGCTTGCCTGCGTGGAGTTGCAGCGCAAGAATCCCCTCGCGTAGCGACAACTGCGGGTCGTTGTCGGTAAAGTCGACAATCAACCGGCCATTCATGTAGTGCTGAATGCGGTTGTCGCGGGCCAAAATCGCGACGTCGTTCCAACCATCGAGCTTAAACAGCTTGTCGAACCCGGCCTGGTCGATCAGGTCGTCGGCGATCACCTTCTTTCCGGTGGTCTCCCAGCTCGCCCGCTCGCCAACCAGGCACAGCCGGCCGCGCTTGCCCCCTTCGTCGTAGATAAACCCGGCCACGTTCGGCAGCTTTTGTTCGTTGCGCAGTTCGTGCTGATAGCCCCGAACCACCCATGCGTTTTTCACTTCGCCCTCGGTGATGTGCTTCGAACGATACTGGATACCCGAGTTGTTCGTCGCGTTGCACCGAAATGACAGCCGCAGGTCGAAATCCTTCAGACGGCCATCTTTCCAAATAATGAACGTGTTGCCCTTCGCCGGATTGTCGGGCGTCGTTTCGCCGTGCAGCACGCCATCTTTCACGCTCCACAGTCGCGGATCGCCGTCCCAGCCGGTCAGGTCAGTCCCGTTGAAGATGACGCGCATTTCTCCGGACTCGGCAGGTACGGTCGACGACGGGTCGTCGGCCAAGGCAATTCCAGAAGCCAGGATCAAGGCCAACGGCGTGAGATTGCGAATCATTGCGTGCACCATTATTGAACAGGTTGGATCATGGGGTGGCGGGAAATCGAGGCGCCAGGTAACCGATCATGCCTCCAAAGTACTCGGCAACAACGCGATTGGTAGTCAAAAACGGCCTGCGCCGGATCGAGTGTAAAAGCTGACCAGGTCCAGGCCCTCGCGAATCGTGCCTTTGACCGGATGCGGCACGTGTAGTACACTGTGGGTGTAAGAGGTGGCGAGCAGCGCCGCAAGCCTTGGCTGCGGCGACAAGATTGCTCTTCCTGTACCGATGGTTCTCGATTGGCGTTAAGCCGCCCAGGGATCGTCGGCTCCTGACCGCGATTGATCTACTTGCCCCTCGGCAACCGCGACTGAATGGTCGCGCTCTCCGGCCCTCGGTGTTCAAGTCGAGCACCACCCGCCGAAATGCCGAGGCTCTCTCACGACAAGTAGCGTTGCCGATCCTGCGCGATTCGATGCCCGCAGTTCTTTTGGCACCGGCTGTTTGATAGCGCTCGCGGTGGCATTGACTCTCGAGGTGAAAAAATTCGCCGGAGATGAGTCAGCGCGATCCGCGTGTTCGAATTCCCCTTGGGCATCGAGATGAGTTGTACATTCATGACGACGTTTGAAAACCTGCTGCTTTCCTCCCCTTTGTTGCGCGCCGTTGCCGCCGAAGGTTACCTCTCACCGACTCCTATTCAGGCCGAAGCCATTCCGCACGTTCTCACAGGATGCGATCTGCTGGGATGCGCGCAGACCGGCACCGGCAAAACGGCCGCCTTTGCGCTGCCGATCCTCCAACGCCTTGTCGACAATCCAAGGCCGACGCAGAAGCACAGCCGCAAGGTGCGGGTTCTGGTGCTTTCGCCAACGCGCGAGCTGGCGACGCAGATCGGCGCTAGCTTCCAAACCTATGGCCGCCACACTGGCCTGCGGCAAGTCGTGATCTTTGGCGGAGTGAGCCAGCAGCCGCAAGTCAAGTCGCTGCGCGCGGGTGTCGAGATCATCGTCGCCACACCGGGACGATTGCTCGACCTGTTGAACCAAGGGCACGTTGATCTGAGCACCGTCGAGACGTTTGTTCTCGACGAGGCGGATCAAATGCTCGACATGGGTTTTATCCACGACATCCGCAAGGTCGTTGCCCGACTGCCACGCCAGCGACAAACGCTGTTCTTCTCGGCCACGATGCCGGCTGAGATTCGGCAACTGGCCGACGCGCTGTTGCACCGACCCGTCAAGGTGCAAGTGGCTGCCGAGTCGTCAACGGTCGAATCGATTGCGCAATCGGTGTACTTCGTCGATCAACGGAATAAGCCGACACTGTTGCAGCATCTGCTGCGCACCGATGCGGTGGGCCGAGCGCTCGTGTTTACCCGTACCAAACACGGTGCCGATAAGGTGGCACGGCACCTGGCCAAGGCCGGCATTCGAGCCGAGGCGATTCATGGCAACAAAAGCCAAGCCGCCCGGCAACGGGCCTTGGAAAAGTTTCGCTCCAACAGTCCTCCGGTGCTGGTCGCCACCGATGTCGCCGCGCGGGGACTGGACATCGACCGCGTATCGCACGTCATCAATTTCGACTTGCCGAACGTACCCGAGACCTATGTGCATCGCATTGGCCGCACAGGTCGGGCTGGCGCGTCGGGCATCGCGATCTCGTTTTGTGGCGGCCCGGAACGTGGCGACCTGAAGCTTGTCGAGCGGCTGATCCGCAAGTCGATTCCAGTGCGCACCGATCACCCGCCGTACGCAGCGAATTTACCGCCCGCCGTGGCGCCGAAGGGCCGATGCCGCAGTGCGGGGCCTCGAAAGTATCATCGCTAATCTTTTTTGCCGCCTGGTCAGATTGTCAAATAATCTCATGATCCAGCTCCGATCGATCGAGAAGACTGGTTCGGAAGCTGCTACAATTCGATCTTGCTCAACCACCTAGTAACCCGGAAACGACGATGCCCGAAGGCACCATTAAAAAGCTCACCGACAAAGGTTTCGGGTTCATCAGCACCGGCGGTGCGAAGGATCTGTTCTTCCACGCGAAAAGTTTGCAGGGCGTGCAGTTTCACGAACTGCATGAAGGACAGAAGGTGACGTTCAGCGAAGCCCAGGGGCCCAAGGGCCCTTGCGCAGAGAACGTGAAGCCGGTCTGACCTGCCGCGGCGCCGATCGACGAATCGACGTTACCGCGACCGGATTGCTCGGCATCGGCCACGATCCGAGGGGTACCACGAACTGAATCGTGGTAAACGGCTGCTCCGTCGTCAGACGTGTGTTCCTAGAACTAGGAACCAGCAAGACTTGTCAAATCCAAGCGGGCGAAGGGACTCGAACCTTCGACATCCAGCTTGGCAAGGGTTCTCGACGATCGACGTGAAAAGGTTCCGATCGCCGGGAACGGCGGCTATAGTACGCGCGAAGGTCGTCCGTTGTTTCGTGACCCTTGGGAGCAACCGCAATGCAAGGCACGGTGCGTTTGGGGCCGATGGCGCTAATCCTGTGCTCGATCGCGGCGACTGCACCGGCAGCGCCGGCTAGGCCCGAAGTGCCCTCGATGGCGGGCGTTGCATGGTCCGGGCCGGGGGTGCCGATCGAATCGCTGCGCGGTAAGACGGTGGTCGTGCTGTCGTATGTGACCTGGTGCCCGATCTGCAATGAATGGTCGCCGAAGCTATGTCAACAGATCAAGGATGCGGCGGCCGACAAACCGGTAGTGATCATCGCGCTCAGCACCGAAACTCCCACGGTCAGCGGCCCCGTATACATGGGCAAGCGAAATTTCGTCGCGCCGAACATCCTGCACGGTCATGACCCGAAGATTAACGCGAAGCTGAAGCTGAAGGAGGAAGGGCTGTTCAACTATGCGATCATCGACCCGACCGGCAAGGTCGTTGCCAAGGGCGAGGCGGGCTCGTATTACGGCAAGGAGGGCAGCGAAGAGTATGCCATGGCGCGCGAGATCACCAAGCTCGCACCCCAAGGAAACTTTCTGGTCATCACGCCCGAGATGTCGCCGGCATTAAAGGAAATGTTGTGGCCGGTTGAACTAGGCTTCGGTGCCAACGATGCGTTCATTTCCAAGGTGCGGCGATCGCTGAAGCCCGATGAGGCCAAGCAGCTCGACGCTGCGTTGGATCGCTATTTATCCGACCGGCTTGAGCAACTGCGCACAAGCGCCAGCGGCACGGTGCCCGAGCGGTTGGCAGCCTTCGAGATCGCTACCAACCTGTCTGCCCAGTTCAAGTCGTCGCCCCAGGGGCGCGAATCGCGTCAGATTCTCATCGAGCTGAATAAGGACAGCGCATTGAAGCGCGAAGTCACAGCCAAAATCGCTTACGACAAGTTGGTGCAGGCGATTGCCTCCAAGCCCGATCAGCGGGACGCACTCGTGAACGGCTTCGTCCGGACGTTCGCCGGCACGTACTACGCCGGACTGGCGAAAGAACAGTTGGGCGAATGACCCACGGCGGCCGTTCGTTCCGTCGCCACGGTCGATTCTGCACGTCGCTTGCGCGCGGACCGGTTCGCGCTCGACGTCAGTCGCGATAGAACACCGCGAGCCAGACCGTCGGCTCATCGGACGTGGTCCACTCGACGCGGTGCCGCCGATGGGCTGGGATCTCGATGTACGATCCAGCGGCCATTTCGACCACCTCGTTCTCCAACCGCAGTCGTGCGGCGCCTTGCAGCACGACCACGAACTCAGGCTCGTCCTGGTCGTACCAGAAGCCCTCGGGCGATGCCTGCCCATGGGACACGATCCGCTCGATGCGAACGGCGCTGCATGTTCGCAACACTTGAACGAGTTCGTCGGGCCCGGTCGCCTCGACATCGGCAAGAAGGTTACTTGGCACGGCTGCTCTCCTTGGCCGCGAGGCCACTACGGTCATTGCTCAGCACGACCCTCCGTCGCATTGCACGGGCAACCTTAGGTGAACTTTCCACCGTAGCGTCGGCAAGGTCGTTAAAGTCGTTGGCAGAGCGCCCCGCACAGACCGTACAAATTGTTCGGGATTAAGCCACCTTTCTCAACGAGTCGAGAAAAGGAATATCGATCTCAGCTTGGGAAAAGAGACGAGCTTTCACGATCGGAGGTGGCCCATGACGTGGTTCCGCGTCGGTCGGACGGTGCGCAGCACGAAGACAGGTCTACTTGGACGTATCGTCGAGGACCTGCGCCAAGCGGACGCACAGCAATCTACCCCTTCGGAAAAATCGTTTGCCGTGCGCTGGCAGGACGGCACGCTCGACACCAAGGTGTTTCCTCGCGACGTCGTGCAGATCGTCAAGGCTGCCTAGGGACATCGACGGCCTACCAGCGCAGCGCTCGCGAGTCCTTTCGTTCGCGCGCTACGCTGGCGGTCTAAAAAGCATCATCGCTTATTCAGCCAGCGGTCCAATTGATTTGCAAACGCTTGTCGATCACGAGCATTGAAGCCGGACGGTCCACCCCGGACGCGATCTTCGCCGCGCAAACCGTCCAGCAAATTACCCACGGCAAGCCGCTCACCGATATTCGCGTCGGTGTATAGCTCGCCGCGTGGGTCGAGCGCTTCGGCACCCTTCGTCACGACTTGGGCCGCCAACGGAACGTCGGCGGTGACCACCAAGTCACCTGGTTGCGCTAGCTCCGCGATCCGTCGATCGGCGACGTTCATCCCCGAAGGAACGAGCACGACGGCAATGAATTCCGAACGTGGGAAGTGCATCGATCCGTTCGCCACGAGCGTGACTTTGATCTTCCGCCGCTGGGCGGTGCGAAACAGCAACTCTTTAACCGCGCCAGGACAGGCGTCGGCATCGACCCAGATTTGCATGCAATAAGTATCCAGCAATGCCGGCCAACGAGCAACGAAGCGACCGTCGCCCTCGTAGGAATGGCTCAGACCGCTGCCATGATGAGGCGCACGAAG
>DASZPI010000711.1:0-19622 GCA_035550355.1 Pirellulales bacterium | reverse complement strand
TGAGGATCTGCGCCTGCACGGACACGTCGAGCGCCGAGGTCGGCTCGTCGCACACCAGGATTTTCGGGTCGTGCACCAGCGCCCGCGCAATCGCCACGCGCTGCTGCTGACCTCCCGAAAGTTTTCCGGGCAGCGAGTTCAGCCGCTCGCCCATGCCCATCGAGGCCAACAGCGACTCGGCCTTCATGAGTGCCTTGCGGCGCGTGCTGCCTTCGATCACGAGCGGCACCGTGACATTTTCGGCGGCCGTGAGCGCCGGCAGCAGGTTGAATTGCTGGAATACGAAGCCGATGTTCCGCCCGCGAAAGCGCACCTTCTGGCGCGACGACAACCGCGTGACTTCGGTTCCCAGCACCTCGACCGTGCCGGAGGAGGGGTTGAGGATGCCGGCGATGATCGACAGCAGCGTGGTCTTGCCACAACCGCTGGGGCCGACGAGCAGCGTCAACTCGCCGGGCAACACGTCGAGATCGACGCCGCGCAAGGCGCGCGTCAGCGAGTTGCCGCTGCCGTAGTCTTTGGTCACGCCGCGGCAGCGGATCGACGGAGCGAGTTGCTCGGCAAGTGGTCGGGGGTCGTCGGCCATGGGCATCATCCTTGAAACACCACGGCCGGCTCGAGCACGAGCACGCGGCGCAACGAGAGCAAGCTGGCCATCAACACCATCACGACAATCGCCACGCCGGTGCCGACCAACACCTGCCAAGGCATGTAGAACGCCAACTTCGATTGTTGTTCCATCATGGCGCCGAACAGGGCCGCCAGGCCGATGCCGAGCCCGTAGCCCAGCACGCCCACGACCGCGGCATGAAACATGATCATCCGCACCAGCCGCAGGTTCGTGGTGCCCATCGCTTTCAGGGCGCCGAATTGCTTGAGGTTCTCGATCGTGAACAGATAGAAGGTCTGTCCCGAAATTGCCGTGCCGACGATGAATCCCAACAGCACGGTGATGCCAAAGTTCATCGGGATGCCGGTCTTGCGCATGTAGTAGTCGATGGTCTGCCAGACGAACCGATCGCGCGACACGGCCTGCAAGCCGGTCTGCTGCCCGATGCGATCGCAAACCGCATCGACCGGTGTGTGCTCGTCGCTGTTGGCCAAGATGAACGACAGCACTTTGCGCTCGCTGGGCACGTACTGCACCGCCTGTGAGTACCGGGTGTAGACAATCGGAAAGGTCTGGAACGTTTTCCGCGCCTTGCAGATGCCGACGAGGATCGCGCGGCGGTCGTTCATCTCGAACACTTTGCCGATGTGCATCGGCTCGTCGGGCCAGAGTTGCTGGTAGCCGTTCTCGTCCATGATGATGGCATCGGGCTGGCGGAGGTCGTCGAGGCTGCCAATCGTGACTTGCTGCGGGGCGCCGACCATCGTGGCGTCGTCGAGCCCGATCAAAATCACCTGCTGGAATTTGCCGGCGCGCTCGAGGCTCTGGGCCGAGTCTTCGGGCAGAAAACGAGCGCGGGCCAGCCCCTTGTACAGCCGCACCGCCCAGGCGACTCCCGGCACGCCGCGAACGCGCATCAGTTCGTTGTCGCTCATCGGCTTGATATCGTCGATAAACTGCACGTTGGGGTCCATCACCCAGATGTTCGCGCCCGTAATGTCTTCGATCTGGCTGGTGGTCATCAGCATCAGGCCGCAGAAGATCGACGCCTGCTGCGCGATCAACAGAGCGGCGAACGTGATGCCTAGCACGATGCCGATGTACTTGCCCCGGTTGCCGGTGAGCATCTTCCACGCGATCCAGGTCATCGCACGCCTCCGCCGCCGAGCGCCGCCAGCGACCAGCTCGTAATGTGCTGCGCGAGGCGATCGATGGAATAAGACCGGTATTCGTCGGGGGCGATTAACGCCTCGACGATCGGCTGCGCGACACGGTGATACAGGCATTGCCCGACGATGCTGAACGCCGCCAGGTGGCGATCCTCGCGCGAGACTTCTGCCGGCAGAATCGTGGCGAGGATCGCCAGCAACGTGTCGAACTGCGGGCGAATGTAATCGCGCGCCAGCTCGGCGCAGGCGGCGGTCGGCTCGAGCAACTCGCGCAGCATGAGCTCGGTGTGCCACGACTGGGCGGGATCGTGCAGAATGCGGATCAACAGCGTGCGGACGAAGTCGTACAGCTTTTGCTCGGGGGTGGCCGACGACGACCACTCCGGCAACGGCGCCTGGTCCATGCGGTTGCGATGCGCGCGCTTGACCGCCTCAATGTACAGCCGCTCCTTGTCGCCAAAGTAGTAGTTCACGGCGGCCACATTGACACGCGCCGCCTGGCAGATCTCGCGCACGGTCGCGTCTTTGAACCCACGATGGGCAAACACCGGCCCGGCGGCGTCGAGAATTCGCTGGCGGGTATCGGTGGTGAGGTCGGTCGCCATGGATCAAACGGGCGTTTGAAACAGTCGTTTAGTCAACTATAGGCGGTTCCGTTGCGTCGGGCTAGGGGTTAACACTGATGGAGCGCTAAGTAAGTAATGTGAAACTAAATCGCCGCGAAAGTAGGTCGTATCGATGAACAGGCTGTGGTGTCTGGTGCTCGCGTTGGGGGCGTTGGCCGGCAACGCGTTGGCCGCTGGCGATGAAGCATCGGCCAGCGGTCGCTCGGCCGACGATGGCTCGTTCGGTGTCGGCGTGGGCAGCGTCGATATCACACCCCGTGAGGCGGTCGTACTGGCCGGCTCGCCGACACCGAAAACAACCGCGACGGTGGCCACGCGCCTGTATGTGAAGGCCTTGGTGATTTCGCTCGCTCAACGCAAGGTGGCGATCGTCGCCTTGGATACGTTGAAGTATCCGGCCGACCTGGCCACCGCGGCCCGGCAGCACGTCGAACAGACGACCGGCATTCCGGCCAGTAATGTCATCCTCTGCTCATCGCACACACACTCAGGTCCGCTGTGGAGCTACTACGAAGACAAGTTGCTCACGCCGATCGGCGAGGCGGTCGCCATGGCCGATCGCGACCTGGCGCCGTGCCGCATCGGAACGGCGAAAGGCAAGGCCGAGGGGATCAGCGAGAATCGCCGGGTAATCAAGGACGGCAACGCTTGGAATCGCTGGCAGCTTCCGCCAGCCGAAGCCGAGCGGTATCCGGCCGAGGGGCCTGCCGACAGCGATGTCGATGTGCTGGCGGTGGTCGCGAACGACGGCCGCTACAAGGCCATCGTATTCGGCTTTGCCTGCCACGCGGCCAGCAATCGCGCTGCGGCCATCTCGGCCGATTATCCAGGCGATGTGCAGCAGTACGTGGTACGGCAACTTGGATACGACGTGCCGACGTTGTTTCTGCCAGGCGCCTGCGGCGATGTGAATCCGGCGTACCGCAGCGTGAGCAAGGAGCAGTTCGGCGACACCTTGGGCGGCGAGGTCGTGCGCTCGCTGGGGCAACTGGCCTTCATCACGCGGCCTTCGCTCGCCGTCGAGAGCCGCGAGATCGCCATGCCCGGGCGCGAGAACCCTGAATTCCGAGAAGCCGAGGTGGTGCGCAATTGGCCCGCACAGCTGGAACATTACCGCCGCACGTTCGAGGGGATGAAGAAGCGAGAAAAGCCGACGTACCCGTTCTCGTTGACCGGCATTCGCGTCGGCAGCGAGTTTGCGATCATCACCAATCCCGACGAATTATTCTGCGACATCGGCGTCCGCATCAAACAGCAGTCGCCGTTCAAGCACACGATGGTGGTCGAACAAACCAACGGCGCGCACGGCTATGTGCCGACGGCCAAGGCGTTCGCCGGCGGCAGCTACGAAACCTGGTTCGGCGAGCACTCGTATCTCAGCACGGGGGCCGGCGAAATCATCGAACGCGAGTCGCTGAACATCTTGAGCGCATTGAGAACCGCGAATTAAAGCACCCACGGTCGTTCACGACGCGTTGCGAGGCCCGTGGACGTTTTGCAGGTAGGCTCGGCCAATTTGGCCGCGTTCGACGATGCCCAGAAAGTGGCGTCCGGTTTCGCCGTCGACGATCGGCAGTGCCATCAGGTCGTGCTCGACAAATTGCTCGAGCGCGTGATCGAGCGAATCGGTCGGCACCAGCGTCGCGATGTCGGTCCGCATCAGGTCGGCAGCGACCAGCAGCGATCGAGCGTTCGGCATCAATGCCGCGCCCTGCACTTCGTCCAAATTTACCATGCCCACGAAGCTGCCGTCGGCGTCGACCACGGGCAGCACTGGATGCGATACTTCCGACAGTTTCGTCAGGGCTTTCGTGACATCGTCGCCGGGGCGAAGCACCGGCAGCGTATCGGAAGGAATCAGGTATTGGCCGACCGATAGCCCCGCGAGCACATCGCGCACGTAGTCGCCGCGGTGGGCCGGCGAATTCGATCGCTTCTCGACTTGCGAGCTGAAGATCGACTGCTCGTCGGACACGAGAAACGCGATCGTGCAGACCCACAGCGTGGGTAGCAGCAGGTTGTAGTTGCCGGTCATCTCGCCGACGAACACCAGCGTCGAGAAGGGTGTTTTGGCCGCGGCGGCGAAGAAACCTGCCATGCCGACAAACACAAAGCACGCCGGGTGTGGCACGAGGTGATCGGCCCAGTGGTGCAGCACAATGCCCAGCGCCCCGCCGCCGCAGCCGCCAATGACCATCGACGGTCCGAACACGCCACCCGACCCGCCGCTGCCGATCGTGAGACTGGTGGTGACAATCTTGCCGATCGCCACGACCATCAGCAGGGCCGCAAGCTTCAGGCTGTTTTCGGCCGGCCCGGAAAGCAGGATCGAGTCTTGCAGAATACCGTAGCCCGACGACAGGACCGAGAGCACGCGCTGGTCGTGCCGCAGCCCAAGGTACAGGCCCACGCCGAGAGCGCCGGTCGCCGCGGCGCCGATCATCGGCTTCAGATGCGGAACGATTTTCAAGTGATGGAACGCGGCGGTCGTGCCATAGAAAATCCGCGTATACAGCATCGCCAGCACGGCGCTCCATAGGGCGAGCGCCGAATACGCGATCAATTCGATCGGGCTGCCGAACTCCAGCGCGCCGAGCGTTTCGCTGGGAACACTGAACAACGGCTGCGAGCCGAACACGCTGGCGAACGTGCAGTAGGCCGTCACGCTGGCCAGGCCCGCCGGGATGATCACCTCGGACTCGAAATCGGGCGAGCGGTAGAGCACCTCGGCGGCGAACATGGCGCCGGCCAAGGGGGCGCGAAAGATTGCCGCGACGCCCGCGCCCATGCCGGCGGCCATCAGCACGCGCCGCTCGCTGGGGCGCAAGCGCAGCAAACCGCCTACAAACGAGCCGAACCCCGCGCCCGACTGCGCGATCGGGCCTTCGCGACCGCCCGAGCCGCCGGTGCCAATCGTGATGGCGCTGGCGATGATCTTGACGATCGGCACGCGGGGGCGAATCACGCCGTGGTGAAAATGGTAGGCCGCGATCGCCGCATCGGTGCCGTGCCCCTCGGCCTCGGGCGCAATCGAGTACACCAGCAGCCCGCTGGCCAGTCCGCCGAGGGCCGGAATCACGATCAGCAGCCACAGCCGCAGCGGCGTATCGTGCTCGGGCCACAGCGATGCTTCGCCTCCCGGCCGATGGGGATGGTAGCCAGCCCACGCGTCGAGCGTTTCGTGGAATACCAGGTCCATGCCCCAGAAGAACACGACCGCCCCAAGGCCGGCAACCACGCCCACGACCAGCGACAGGCCAAGCAGCCGCGCCTGCGAGCGCAGCCGCCGACGCCCCATCGTAATGAACTCGGGAAACCAGCGCAGCGGATTCGCGGCAAAGGATCGCTGGTTGTTGCGTGGTTCATCCATGCGGCGTGCACGAAAGGACTGCCGTCACAGCACGAGGCGAAGCGAGTGCGAAAAGCTCAGATATCTTGCTTGCGCTGCGAGTTGGAGGGTTGCAACCGCTGCATCCGACCGTTCACTTCGCGAACTTCAGCCCGCGCACCGTCAGCGGATTTACGTACGGCAGCGACCTGAGATGCTTCAGCTCGAGCGATTCAAGTGCCGCATAATCGGTGCCGAAGCGCTTGGTGAACACCGTCTCGTCGGCGTCCGGCTCAAATTGGGCCAAGGGCTCGCGCCGGCTCACATCCTGCAAGAAGGCCGCGAACTCGGTCGGCCGCTTTTGCGACAAGAAATGCGTCAACGCCCAAGCACTCGCGTAGCCCGTGCTGGTCAGGTTCGGCGCCATGACCGTGGCTCGCAACGTCTCGCCTGCCTTCACCTTGCGACCGGTGTTCTTAACGTAATGCTCGAGCTCGGCCATGCGCATGTCGTGCACCGTGGCAATCCCTTTCCAGCGCACGTCGTGCGTAACGTCGGTCGGCGCGAAGAACTCGGCCAGCCCCTCGCTGATCCACATCGGCCAGCTCGACAGCCGCTGCTGCACGCCGATGTTCATCAGGATTTGGTGCACCCCCTCGTGCGCCACGGTCGAAACGGCCTGCTTCAGCGCCAGGTCGGCCGACACTTGCGCCAGCTTCGACATTTCGTACATGTACACGGCATTGCTCAGCCCGTCGTAGTAGGCCACCACACCCGGCGGCATCTTGCGAAAGGCGTCGAACTCGGCCTGCGTGCGGAACATCACGATCACCAACGGCAGGTCGGCCTCGTGAACGTCCAGCTTTTGCCGCTTGCAGTAGGTCAGCACCCCCGGATACATCGTCTCGAGGATGCGGCTGGTGCCTTGGTAGAACAACTCGCTGCTGTTGTAGACGTACAGAAAGCGCTTCGTTTGCTTGGTCTTGAAGCCGCTGAGCTTGCCACTGGTCAAGGCGCTCGCCAACTCGTCTTTCGTTGCCGCGACGAACGGTCGATCGGTCGGCGTCGCTTCGTTTGCCGCCACTTCGATCAGCTCGCCGCTGGGCAGTATCACCACCGACTGCGGACCGTTTTCGCAATGCAGCCGGGCCACCACCAGATCACTCGAAGCTCCGCGCCCGGCCAGCAAACTGTCGGCCGGTAACCGCACCAGCACGCGACGACTACTGTCGGCATCGGGCTTGACGATCGGTGCGGTTGAACGAGGTGCGGTTGAACGCGGTGCGGTCGAACTGGGAGCCCCGGTCGGAGACACCGCAGATGGAGGCGCCGTTTGCCCCGCGGCCGGCGAAATGCCCCAGGTCGCCACCACAACCGTCGCAAGCAGCCGATGCGCGATGTGCATGGGGCTCAACCTAGCACGATCGCCCACGCGGGCCAAAGAAATTTCGAGCGAATTATTCGGCGACCGCCAACCGCCTGGCTTCGGTGCGATACATACCCTGGATCGCGTCGGCGCCGTAGATGCGCTCGAGCCGGCGGATGCCGAAGTGGTAGCGCGCCACGCGATTGAAGTGATCGAGGAACGCCGCGTTGATCGCTGCCCCGGTCACCGCGCCGATCAGCGGGATGCTTTGGGCGACAAACTTTTCCGAGACCGCAATGTTGAACCGGCTGGCCACCTTGGCCAACAACTGCACCAGCCGCGGCGCGGTGCCGTTGCGGATCATGGCGGCCAACTCGTCGGCCGAAACCTTGGCCACCACGCTGGCTGCGTGCGACACGGTTTCTTGCAGGCCAATTCGCGTCGTGAGGTAGCTGCTCTCCATGGCGTCGTCGCTGGGGGTCGGGCCGCCGTAGCTGAACACGGTCAGGCACTCGAGCCGGGCGGCGGGATCGTCGAGCCGCTCGCCGAACTCGCGCGCAATCGAAGCGATCGAGCGCAACATCAGCGCGGTCGTCACCGGCAGTTCGATCGCCAGCCCCGGCAGCCCCAGCGCCCCGCCGCCGGCGCCCGAGGTGATCACGAACAGGCTGTGCAGGAATCCGGTGCGGCGACCCCACTTGGAAAAATCCTCGCCCACAACCTCGGCCTCGATCACCTGGGCGTCGGTCGTGGCGGCATCGCTGCGCAGCGTGGCGGCCGCCAGCGTCATGGCGCGTTCCAGGGCGGTTTGCACCGCCTGGTGCACCGTATCGGGAGCGAACTGCGCAAGCAATTCGACCGGCTTGCCCACGACATTCGCCAGTTTGGCTAGCAAGCTGGGGCGCTCGAGGTAACGAGCCGCCTCGGTTAAAAACTGCCGCTCCTGGGACGTGAGTTCGCGCGTCATGCTCGAATCATAGGGGCGACACGCAGCGGAGAAAACCACGACTGGAGACCGATGAACATGGATCGGCACGCGACTATATTCTTTCCATCCGTGTTGATCCGCATTCACCTGTGTTCGTCTGTGATTGTTATGCGCTTCAAATCTGCGATCGTCGCTTGGTGTGTTCTCGCCTCGTTTGCCTTCGCGGCCGAGGGGCCGTTTGGCGTCGAGTACACGGCCGACGTCATGGTGCCGATGCGCGACGGCGTGCGGCTGGCGACCGATGTGTATCTACCCACCCGCGACGGACAGCCGTTGAAAGAACGGCTGCCGACGATCCTGATGCGCACACCGTACAACAAGGCGACCAAGCCCAACGGCGCACCCGACGGCCGGTACTTCGCCAGCCATGGTTATGCCGTGGTGATGCAAGACACGCGCGGCCGCTACCACAGCGAAGGGGTGTGGACATGGATGAACGACGACGGCCGCGACGGCGTCGACACCGCCGCCTGGATTGCATTGCAACCCTGGAGCAACGGCAAGCTGGGAATGATCGGCACCAGCTACGTGGGCGGCACGCAGCACGCGCTGGCCATGGAGAATTGCCCGCAGTTGGCCACGGTGATTCCGGTCGATGCGGTCTCGAACATGGGCTACGCCAGCATGCGCAACGGCGGCGCGTTCGAGCTGCGGTTCTGGAACTGGATCATGCTCAATGCCGGGCGCGGCAGCCGGGCGGCACGCGATCCCGGCACCGCCGCGGCGCTCGAGGAGCTGGCGGAGCATCGCATCGATTACTTACACCAGTTGCCGCTGCGCCACGGCACGACGCCGCTGCGCCTGGCGCCGGAGTACGAGCAGTGGCTAATCGAGGCGATGAACCACGGCGCGAACGACGCCTTCTGGCGGCAGAACAACATCATCGACCACGCCTCGCAGTACAAAGACATTCCCGTGTACCTGGTCGGCGGTTGGTACGACTCGTGGGCCAGCAACACCACGGCCAACTTCCGCGCGCTGAGCGCGCAGCTTCGCGGCCCGGTGTACCTCGTCATGGGCCCTTGGATTCACGGCGCGCAAGGCTCGTCGCGGCATGGCCAGGTCGACTTCGGTCCGGCAGCGGCGATCGACGACCCCTTGGCCTGGCGGCGCACCTGGTACGACCGCTGGCTGAAAGGAATCGAAAACGAGGTAGGCCGCGAGGCCCCGTTTCGCACCCCCGTGCGGATCTTCGTGATGGGCACCGGCGACGGCCACCGCACCAAAGACGGGCACCTGCACCACGGCGGCCAATGGCGCGACGAGCAGGAGTGGCCGCTCAAACGCGCCGTGCCGACAAAGTACTATCTCCACCCCGCTTGCGATTTCGCGCGTACCGCGCCCGTCACCACCAACTCGTCGACCAGCTTCCGCTTCGACCCTGCCGACCCGATTCCGACCATCGGCGGCAACATCTCCTCGGGCAACGACATTCTGCTGCAAGGCGCCTGGAACCAGCGCGGCGGCGACCACGTGTGGAACTTCAAGCAGCCGATTCCGCTGTCGGCCCGCAACGACATCGTCGTGTTTCAAACGTCCCCGCTGGCCGACGACCTGGAAGTGACCGGCGAACTGGAGGCGAACCTGTGGATCAGCAGCTCGGCGGTCGATACCGATTTCACCGTCAAGCTGATCGACGTCTACCCGCCGAGCGCCGACTGGCCCGAGGGCTTCGACCTGAACATCGGCGACGGGATCCTGCGCACGCGCTTCCGCGATTCACTGAGCGAGGAAAAACCGATGAAGCCGGGCGAGATTTACCCAATCACGGTCCGCCTGTACCCGACGAGCAACGTGTTCAAGCGCGGCCACCGCGTGCGCGTGGATATTTCCAGCAGCAACTTCCCGCGGTTCGACGTGAACCCCAACACCGGCGAACCCTTGAACCGCCACCGCGGCCGCGTGGTGGCGACGAACACCATCTGGCACGACGCCGCGCACCCGTCGCACCTGGTGTTGCCGGTGGTAGGGCGCTAGCCGACTGACCACCTTCCGTTTCCCATGTGATCAACTATCGCCATGCCCCCGAAGCTCACCGACGAACAACGCGCAGCAACCAGCACTGTACACCTTCGACCAATGGCCGACAGATAATGGTCATGGGCCAATGGAAAATCACCGCGTCGCTCAGGCGGTTTATCCATTCACCATTACCCATTTTCCGTTGCCGGTACGGTCCGCCTCACCGGCATTGACCCTAAGGCCTCGCGGCTATAGACTTTCGACGGCAGCTTACGGCTCGTAAATCTCATGCGAGACGCAATTTACGCCACAAACGCAACGTCGCAACCCACGCGTCGTTCGGTTCGTTCCACAGGCGCATCAGCCCCGCAGCGAGTTACCACGCGATGGAAGTCCTTGAACGCATTTGGGAACTGATCGGACTGATCTTCGGCGGCGTCGGCCGTTGGTTCGAGCGCTCGGTCACCGGCCTGTTCGGGTCCTCCAACGCCCGGTACATCCGCCGGCTGCAAGCCAAGGTCGAGTCGATCAACGCCCTGGAGCCGAAATACCAGCAAATGACCGACGAGCAGCTCCGCGGCCAAACCGGCGAGTTCCGCCGTCGCCTGGCGGGGGGCGAGACGCTCGACGATATCCTGGTCGAAGCCTTTGCCGTCTGTCGCGAGGCGGGGCGGCGATTCATCGGCATGCGCCATTACGACGTCCAAATGATCGGCGGCATGGTGCTCCACTCGGGGGCGATTGCCGAAATGGTCACCGGCGAAGGTAAAACCCTGGTGGCCACCTTGCCGGCGTACCTCAACGCGCTCTCAGGCAAAGGGGTGCACGTCGTCACGGTCAACGACTACCTGGCCCGCCGCGACATGGAATGGATGGGCCCCCTGTACATGGGCCTGGGGCTCACGGTCGGCAGCATCTATGCCAACCAAGACCCCGACCAGAAGCACGCCTCGTACGACTGCGACATTACCTACGGCACGAACAACGAGTTCGGCTTCGACTACCTGCGCGACAACATGAAGCCGGCCGCCAAGACCGACCTCCGCTACCCGCCGTCGCAGCGCCAGGCGCAGCGAGGCCTGAACTACGCGATCATCGACGAGGTCGACAACATCCTCATCGACGAAGCCCGCACGCCGCTGATCATCTCGGGCCCCGCGCACGACGATGTGCGCCGGTACGCCAAGGCCGACGAGATCGCCCGGAAGCTGAAGCGCGACGTCCACTTCGAGGTCAAAGAGAAAGAGCACTCGGTCCCGCTGACCGACGACGGCGTGCGCGAGGCCGAGCGCCTGGCCGGGGTCGAAAGCTTCTACACGGCCGGCAACATGGATTGGCCGCACCTGATCGACAACGCCCTGAAGGCCCATCACCTGTACAAGCTCGACGTGAACTACGTGGTCGAAGGCGACGAGGTGATCATCGTCGACGAGTTCACCGGGCGCAAGATGCCCGGCCGCCAATGGAGCGACGGCCTGCACCAGGCGGTCGAGGCCAAGGAGGGCGTGCGCGTCAAGGAAGAGACGCAAACCTACGCCACCGTCACGCTGCAAAACTACTTCAAGCTGTACAAGAAAATCTCGGGCATGACCGGCACCGCCATGACCGAGGCCAACGAGTTCTGGAAGATCTACAAGCTCGACGTAATCGCGATTCCCACGAATCGCGACATGCTGCGGATCAACCATCCCGACGTCATCTACCGCAGCGAGCCCGAAAAATTCGAAGCGATCGTCGACGAGATCGAGCGGATCAACCGCTACGATCAGATCACCACGACCGACGGCAAAGTGTACCTGGGCAAGATCGAAAAAGAGGCCGGCGGAAACGTCTGGATTCAGCTCAAAGAGAGCAAAAACCGCGAAGAGATTCCCGAGGCGAAGGTCAAGAAGATCGAGCGTCACGGTCGGCCGGTGCTGGTCGGCACGGTGAGCATCGAGAAGAGCGAGCGCCTGAGCGCCGCGCTCGGCCGACGCGGCATCAAGCACGAAGTGCTCAACGCCAAGCAGCACAAGCGCGAGGCCGAGATCGTGGCGCAGGCCGGCCGCATGGGCGCGGTGACGATCGCCACGAACATGGCCGGCCGCGGCACCGACATTATCCTGGGCGGCAATCCCGACACCATGGCCTGGGCGATCCTGCAAACCAAGTACGCCTCGCGGCTCGATGTGCCGCAGGACGAGTGGATCGCGCTAGTGAAAGAAATCGACGATCGCGAGCAGATGAAGGCCGAAGGCAAAGAGGTGAAAGCGCTCGGCGGCCTGCACATCATCGGCACCGAACGGCACGAAGCGCGGCGAATCGACTTGCAGCTCCGCGGCCGCTGCGGTCGCCAGGGCGACCCCGGTTCGAGCCGGTTCTTCCTGTCGCTGGAAGACGATCTGATGCGGATCTTTGCCGGCGAATGGGTCAAGCGCGTGCTCACGAGCCTGGGCATGCAGGAAGGCGAAGCGATCGAAAGCGGCATGGTCACGCGGCGGATCGAAGGCGCGCAAAAGAAAGTCGAAGAGCGCAACTTCGAAGCCCGCAAGAACCTGCTCGAGTACGACGAAGTGATGGACGAGCAGCGCAAGCGCGTCTACGGCTTCCGCCAGCAGATTCTCGACGGCGTGAACGTGAAGTCGAAAATCCTCGACATGATCCGCCAGCAGGTGGATCGTCACGTGGGCGAATTCCTCGACAAGGATTACGGGGCCGCGTACTTCGCCGGCTGGGCAGGCAACGAGCTGGGCGTGGAGCTGGACCCGAAAGATTTCCGCGCGATCGATTTTCGCGAGGCCGAGCGGATTGCCAAGGACGAGGCCGAGCGTCAGGCCGAGACGCAAATCTTCGACGCACTGGAAGAAAACCTGCCCAGCGATGCCGACCCCGAAGAATGGTCGTGGGAGGCGCTCGCCAAGTTCAGCAACACCCGTTGGAAAACGAACTACCGTGACCGCGACCTGAAGCAGATCGGCCGCGACGAAGTCGGCGAGGTGTTCATCGCCAAGGCCCGCGAAGCGATCCAGGCGACCGACCTGGACCGCGGCGCTCGGTTCCTCGAACCCGACTACGGCCTGCACCAGACCAGCAGTTGGGTGCACTACAAGTTCGGCATCGAGCTGCCGGTCGAAGAGATTCGCGGCCTGGATACCGACACCGTGAAGAAGCTGGTGCTCGATCGCTCGCAACGAGCCTACGCCGAGCGCGAGATCGATTACCCGGTAATGGCCGGGCTGTATCACTTCACGACGCAAGACTCCTCAGGCCATCGCCGCTACGACCGCGAGCAGATCGTGGCCTGGGCGCGCGAACGGTTCCAGATCGACCTCGATGTCGAGGATTTGCGCAACCTGCAGCGCGATGAAATTCGTGCCGTGCTGTTGGACAAGAGCCGGCATCAGCACGAGCAGGCCGAAGCGAAGCTAGCGGCGCTCAAGCAGGTTGTGGCCGAGACGTTCGGCGCCGAGGGGCGCGCCGCTGCCGAATCGGAGGCGAACCTCGCGGCGTGCCGAAAGGTCGCCGATTGGCTGCGCGACGATGTCGGCGTGGCGATTGCGTCCGAAGAGCTCGCCGCGGTCGATCACGAACGATTGCTGCTGTGGCTGGAAAGCACGGTCGAGGATCGTTATCGCCCCGAGATTCGCCGCATGGAGCGCAGCCTGGTGCTGCAACTGCTCGACACGGCATGGAAAGACCACCTGCTGGCGATGGACCACCTGCGCTCGAGCGTGGGCCTGCGCGGCTACGCCCAGGTCGATCCGAAGGTGGAGTACAAGCGCGAAGGGATGCGCACCTTCGAGCTGATGTGGACGAACGTCGGCGAACGCGTCACCGACCTGATCTTCCGCATGGAGCAGCTCGACGAAGGGTTCGTTGGCAGCACCTGGGTCGAAAGCCAGGCGATCCACGAATCGCGCGAATCGACCGGCGTGCAAGCGTCGATGGACGAGGACCAGCAGCAGGCGATCGCCAGCAGCGAAGCCAGCGGCGCCAAGATCGAGCCGATCCGCAACCGCAGCGAGCAGGTCGGACGCAACGACCCGTGCCCCTGCGGCAGCGGCAAGAAGTACAAGAACTGCCACATGCGCAAGCAGACGCTGCCAGGCGACGGATTTTAGACACCAATCGAGCGGAGGCATCGTACACGAGCGCAGCCGAAGAGACTGTTAAGGCGCGAGCCATCCGTCTCGTGCAAGATGGCAATTACCGTATTCCGTACCTGATCGATCGTGAACGCAATATCGTCGTCCTCGACGTGGTGCATGCTGCTCGCAAGGGTTCCATAACGTCGATCGTGGCCAAGGATGGCCTCAATGCCCTACCTGCTGAACGTCGTCTATTCTTGCCTGCTGGCGGTCATGTGGCCTTGGTTCCTGTACCAAGCGCTCGCCAAGCACAAGTATCGCGAGGGGTTCGCCGCTAAATTCTGGGGCGCCGTGCCGCGGCGCTCGAGTGATGCGCCATGCCTGTGGCTGCATGCGGTCAGCGTGGGCGAAGTGAATCTGCTGGCCACGCTGCTGGGCGAGTTCCGCCGCCGGCATCCCGACTGGGACTGCGTGATCTCGACAACCACCATGACCGGCATGGCATTGGTGCGGAAGAAGCACCCGGAAGTGACGTCCTTCTATTGCCCGCTCGATTTCTCGTGGGCCGTGCGACGAGCGATGCAGCGAATCCGCCCCACGGTGCTCGCGCTCGCGGAATTGGAAGTGTGGCCCAATCTACTGCGTGCCGCCCAGGAGCGCGGCGTGCGCGTGGCGGTATTCAACGGCCGGCTCAGCGAGCGCAGCTTCCGAGGTTATCGCCGTCTCGCGCCACTGTTGCGCCCAACGTTTGCCCGGCTCGAGATGGTGGCGGCACAAAGCTCGGAGTATGCCGAGCGGTTTATCGCGCTGGGCGCACGGCCTGCCGTGGTGCGTGTTTCGGGCAACATGAAATTCGACGGCGCACGCACCGATCGCGGCAACGAACAAACGCGCCGCCTGTCCGAGTTGGCCGGCATCCAATCCGACGAGATCATCTTGCTTGCCGGCAGCACGCAAGCGCCGGAAGAATCGCTCGTGATCGAAACCTTCAAACGCCTGTCGCCGCGCTGGCCGAAGCTGCGATTGATTCTCGTGCCGCGACACCCGGAACGCTTCGACGAAGTCGCCCAATTACTCGACGCCTCAGGCCTCGCATGGCGCCGTCGCACGGCGCTCCCCGCCGTCCCGAATCCCGGCTCCCGACTCCCGGCCCCTGTGCTGCTGGTGGATGCCGTCGGCGAGTTGGGCGCCTGGTGGGGCACGGCACACATCGCGTTCGTCGGTGGCAGCCTGGGACGCCGAGGCGGGCAGAACATGATCGAGCCCGCAGCTTATGGCGCCGCGGTTTCATTCGGCCCGAACACTTGGAACTTCCGCGACGTCGTCGCGGCGTTGTTGAAACACGACGCCGCCCATGTGGTAACCGATGGCGATCAACTGACCGCGTTTGTCGAGCGTTGTTTGCAATCGCCCGAATTCGCCCGAGCCGCGGGGAGCCGCGCCAAGGCCTTGGTGGCCACGCAACTCGGCGCAACCGCTCGCACGCTGGATCAACTCGATGCGCTCATTGGCTCCAGCGGCCAAGTACCGGTGCACGGTCGGGCGGCATAGCGCCCCCTCCTTGACGGTCATTTTTACCGCTGCTAAGCTCTTGTGCTCAACTGACTAAGGCTCTGGCGCGAGCCGGTTCGCATTCGCGACTGTGAGCTCCGAAGGACCACGGTCCTGAGCGAGCGTCGTGCGCCTTTTCACTCGAAGGACTTTCAACGATGGCAGCGGCCGAAAAGTATGTGTATTCGTTTGGACCCAGCGGCACCGAGGGCGACGCCAGCATGCGCCCCTTGCTCGGCGGCAAAGGGGCGAATCTCGCCGAGATGACCAAGATCGGGCTGCCCGTACCGGCCGGATTCACCATCGGCACGAATGTCTGCACGTACTACTACGCGCACGACCGCAAGTATCCGCCCGAGTTGAAGGCCGCCGTCGAGGCCGCCATGGCGAAAATCGAGAAGGAGATGGGCGCGAAGTTCGGCAGCACCGACAACCCGCTGCTCGTGTCGTGCCGCTCGGGCGCGCGCGATTCGATGCCCGGCATGATGGACACCGTGCTGAACATCGGTCTGAACGATCAAACGGTCCAGGCGCTCGCCAAGCAATCGGGCAACGAGCGGTTCGCCTGGGACAGCTATCGCCGCTTCGTGCAGATGTACGGCGACGTGGTGCTCGACATGAAGCCCAAGAGCAAGAAGGACCACGACCCGTTCGAAGAAATCCTCGAGGCCAAAAAGCACAAGGCCGGCGTCAAGCTCGACAACGAGCTCAACGTTGCCCAGCTCAAAGAGCTGGTGACCGAGTTCAAGGCCGCGATCAAGAAGGGCACCGGCAAGGATTTCCCCAACGAGCCGATGGAGCAAGTCTGGGGAGCGATCGGCGCCGTGTTCGGCAGTTGGATGAACGACCGCGCGGTGGTGTACCGCCGCACCTACGGCATTCCGCACGAGTGGGGAACCGCCGTGAACGTGCAGGCCATGGTGTTCGGCAACCTGGGCGATGATTGTGCTACCGGCGTGGCATTGACGCGCGACGGAGCGCTCGGCACCCCGGGCTACTGCGGCGATTATCTGGTCAACGCCCAGGGCGAAGACGTGGTCGCCGGCATCCGCACGCCCAAGCGCATCGAAGAAACCCTGGCCAAGGACATGCCCAAGGCGTATGCCGAGCTCGATCACATCGGCAAGATTCTCGAGAAGCACTACAAGGACGTGCAGGACATCGAGTTCACCGTGCAGCGCGGCAAGGTGTGGATGCTGCAAACGCGCAACGCCAAGCGCACCGGGTTCGCGGGGGTGCGGATCGTCGTCGACCTGGCCAATGAAGGGCTCATTACCAAGGATGAAGCCTTGCAAGCCCGCCGTCTGCCGGCCGACGATTTGAACCAACTCTTGCAGCCGATCTTCGACCCGGTCGCCAAGAAGGCCGCCGGCGGCAAGCGGCTGGCCAAGGGCATTAACGCCGGCCCGGGCGCAGCCAGCGGCAAGATCGTGTTCCACGCTTCCGACGCCGAAGCGATGGGCATCAAAGACCCGAACGTGAAGCTGATCCTGGTGCGCCGCGAGACCAGCCCCGAAGATTTGCGCGGCATGAAGATCGCCCGCGGCATTCTCACCGCCTTCGGCGGGGCCAGCTCGCACGCCGCCCTGGTGAGCCGGCAAATGGGCAAGCCGTGCATCGTCGGCTGCGGCGAATTGAACATCGACTACCACAAGAACACGGTCACCGTCGGCGGTAAGGTGCTCAAAGAAGGCGACACGATTTCGATCGACGGTTTCACCGGCGAAGTGTTCGAAGGCAATATCGAAACCAAGCCGAGCGAAATCGTGCAGGTGCTCATCCAAAAGACGATGAAGCCCGAGGAGAGCGAGACCTACAAACGCTACGCACAACTGATGCAGTGGGTCGACGAGGCCCGCAAGCTCAAGGTCCGCACCAACGCCGACGATCCGAAGCAGGCCAGCGAGGCGGTGGCGTTCGGCGCCGAAGGCATCGGCCTGTGCCGCACCGAGCACATGTTCTTCGACCACATCGACGAGTTCCGCGAGATGATTCTGGCCACGGAACTCGACAAGCGTGAAACGGCGCTGGCCAAGCTGCTGCCGTTTCAGCGCAAGGATTTTGACGGCCTGTTCCGCGCCATGAACGGCAAACCGGTGACGATCCGCCTGCTCGATCCGCCGTTGCACGAGTTCCTGCCGCACACCGGTCCCGAACAGGCCGAATTGGCCAAGAAAATCGGCGTCTCGGCCGAGGCGATTGCTCGCCGCGTGGCCGAGCTGCACGAGTTCAACCCGATGCTCGGCCACCGTGGCTGTCGCCTGGGCATCACCTATCCCGAGATCACGCGGATGCAAGCCCGGGCGATTTTCGAGGCCGCCTGCGACGTGGCCAAGGCGGGCATCAAGGTGGTGCCCGAGGTGATGATCCCGCTGGTGGGCTTTGCCACCGAGTTCAAGGACCAGGAAAAGCTGATCCGCGAAACGGCCGAGAAGGTGTTCGCCGAGAAGGGGACGAAGGTCGAATATCTCGTGGGCACGATGGTCGAGGTGCCGCGCGCGGCAGTCAACGCCGAGCAGATCGCCGCGGCCGGCGCCGAGTTCTTCAGCTTCGGCACGAACGACCTGACGCAGACCACCCTGGGCATGAGCCGCGACGATTACGGCGGCTACATCACGTACTACCGCGAGCACGACATCGTCGGCAACGATCCGTTCCAAACGATCGACCGCGACGGCGTGGGCTCGCTGATGAAGCTGGGCGTGAGTGGCGGCCGCAAGGCGCGCGGCAACCTGAAGGTCGGCATTTGCGGCGAGCACGGCGGCGACCCGGCCAGCGTGATGTTCTGCCACGAGATCGGCCTGGACTACGTGAGTTGCTCGCCGTTCCGCGTGCCGATCGCCCGCTTGGCGGCAGCCCAGGCGGCGATCGCCGAAAAGACGGCGAAGAAGTAGTCACGAGGCATCGGAGCCGGAAGCGTCGGCGCCCGGTTCGGTGTGTTAAGCGCGCGGGGGCGAATATCGCCGGGCTACGTCGCGCGCCCGCTGCTCGCGCACGATTGCTCGGCTATGCGATCGTGCGCACGAAGTGCTTGAGCAGCAGCTCGGGCAGCAGCAGGCCGATGGCGATGCCGTAAAAGTAATCGAGCCAGAAGAACGACAGCAGGTTGGCCAGGTAGATTACGCCCACCAGCGGCATGCTCACGATCGCCAGCAGGTTCGATTGCTTCGCGCCGCTCACGGCCTGCGTCCACAGCACCTTGGCGTCCTGGGTCGAAGGAAACGCGTGCATGCCGATCGATACGCCCAGCCACAGCAACAGCCAGTTGAGCGGATCGTTGTCGATGTGGTACACCCGCATCGGCAGGAAGGCGGGAAAGCAGATCACGAAGCACAACAGCGAGTTAATGATGAACGGGCCGGTGCTGATCAGCAGGCTGCTCGTAAAATCGCGCGGCGTTTCGTGGATCACGTAGCCGGCCGGGTTGCCGATGCGCAGAAAGCACACGTCGAACACCGCCACGCGGCGCAGCTTGCAGAACAGCAGGTGCGCCGCCTCGTGCACGATCACGCCGGGAAACGTGAGCACCGCGATCAGGAATCCGGGAATGATGATCATTTGGCAGCGACCTCGGGCTTCCAACCCTCGGGAAAGCGGCGCTCGAACTCGGCGCGATTGATGATCTCGTGCGTCAGCAAGCGATGCTCGATGCGGTTGAAATACTTGCGCTGCTCGGGCTTGTAGGCGTCGATGTCGGCGGGTTTCGGCAGCAAGTCGATCGCTTTGCGCAACGCCGCCTTGTCGCCGGTCGATGCGTACACGCAGGCTTCGGCCGAGGCCAGCATGAACTTCATGTCGTCGTTCGTCGGGTTGGTGGCGAACAATCGCTCGGCATGCTCGACCATGGTCTGATAGTTCTTGGCGTCGAACGCTGCGCCGATTTGCGCCTGCAGCAACGTGCTTCTGAGCATCGGGTCGTCGGGGGCGACCTGCGCCGCCTGCTCGAGCAACGGCA